>CAMLNK010000009.1 GCA_946481035.1 uncultured Dyadobacter sp.
CACCATGTAACGCAAACCCTCACCGAGGGCGGCAGATATTCGCCGGCCGAGATCGAGCTCGACAATACCCTGCCCAATATCGCCCGCATGCTTTTCGATGAAGGTTACGACGTGCAGTACCGCGGCAAATGGCATGTGAGCAAGGGCTCGGACGGCGGCAGCCCGGCTGCTTCCGACATTGCCATGTACGGTTTCAGGGGTTGGATCGCGCCTGACGCGGGCGAGGACACGGCTCCGGAAAATTTTGGCGGCGGCTTTGCCAATCACGACAAGGCATATGTGCAGCAGGCGATCGCCTACCTGCAAAGCGTCCGCGCAAGAAGGGAAAAGGGCGATAAGCAGCCCTATTGCCTGGTGGTATCGCTGGTCAATCCGCACGATGTGCTTTGTTATCCCAAAGGCTTTAACTACGGCTACGGCAACGACTTCCTGAATGGCCCGATCCAACTTCCGGCAACTGCCAACGAAGACCTCGCCACCAACGGCAAGCCTTCCGCGCAGGCGCAGGTGAAGGCGACGGGCGCATTGAGCCTGGGCGCGCTCAATACGCAGGAAAAGCAAACCAACTACATCAATTTTTACGGAAATCTCCTGCGTGTAGTCGATACCGAGATCGGTTTTCTGATCAATGAGCTTTATCAGGAAGTGGAAGGCAGCAAACTGGCCGACCAGGCGCTGGTGATCCGCCTGGCCGACCACGGCGAAATGGGTATGGCACACGGGGGAATGCGGCAAAAGGCATTCGTGGCTTACGAAGAGGCGACGCGGATTCCGATGGTGATTTCGAACCCCGTTCTTTTCCCCGAAGATGCCGACCATAAATCGACCGAAAACCTCGCATCGCTGATCGATATATTGCCTACCATCGCAGCCATTGCAGGCGCAGCGGCACCGCAGGGCATCAGAGGTACCAGCCTTGTACCGCTGCTCGAAACCGATCAGCCGGTGCAGGAAGCAATTTTGTTTACTTTTGACGATACCAAAGCCAGCGCTTCCAATAAACCAAGCGTAGTGAAAGCGGCGAACCGGATCCGCGCTGTACGTACCAAAGACTGGAAGTACACGCATTACTTCGATGCGCTCGGCGGCTATCCCGATGAATATGAGCTATACGACCTGCGCCAGCCGGACGCAACCGAATACGAAAACCTCGCTCACAAACCCGAGTTTGCAGACGTCAGAAAAAAAATGGCATTGCTGCTGGAAGAACAGGTAAGGCAAAAGCTCCTGCTCAAACCGGAGCCTTTCGACAAAGAGAAGTTCCTGGAATGGTATGACCGGCAGGGGGAATAGCGACGGATGACCGTCGATGGCCTTCGGCCGACCATAGACCGCAGACCATCCATCGTCTATGGTCCATGGTCGGCGGTCGGCGGTCGGCGGTCAGTGTCGGCGGTCATTTCCAATTCGCAATCGTTCACTTTCGAACAGAACGACTCTTAAACAACACTACTAATCAACCAGTTAAGTAACGGGTACACATTTTGCACGGCTACTCCGAACCCAATTCGGACCTAATGCTTAAAAACTATCTCAAACTGGCTTTTCGTAACCTGGTTAAAGACAAATTTTACAGCCTGATCAACATTCTCGGGCTTACCATTGGTGTCACCTGCGGCATGCTGCTGTTCCTGTACGTGGTCGACGAGCTGAGCTACGACCGTTACCACGAAAAAGCATCGCGCATTTACCGGATCGTTTCCTACATTCGGGAACCCGACAAGATCAATAAATGGGTCGACACGCAGCCCCCGCTCGTGAAGACCTTGAAACAGGACTACCCGTTCGTAGAGAACTATGTCCGCTTTTTTTCAAATGGCCGGATGGCGTTCCGCCAGGGTGAGCGACGATTTTCCGAGGAGGACGTTTACGCCGCCGATTCTACGGTTTTCGACGTTTTTACCTACAAATTTATAGAAGGTAATGGGCAGGCATTACAGCAGCCGGGCAGCGTGGTGCTTACGCGGCGGGTCGCGGAGCGGTTCTTCGGCAAGTCCCCTGCATTAGGCCAGGTACTTCAAACGAACGACAGTACTTCTTACAAAGTCACAGGCGTAATCGAAGACGTCCCCAAAAATTCGCATTTCACATTCAATGCATTGGTTTCGCTGGATCAGAACCAGCGCAATGCCGACAACTGGGGCGGGTTTTATATCAGGAGCTATTTGTTGTTGTCCAAAAATGCCGACCTCAAAAAGCTGGAAGCAGGTTTCCCTGGGCTTTACGACAAATATATGTCCGGCATTTTCAAACGAATGGGCATTCACATTACCTACCAGATGCAGCCGCTGACGAGCATCCATTTGCATTCCAAATTCGATGGGGAGTCGAACGGCGATATCGGTTATGTATACACGTTCAGCGCTGTGGCATTTTTCATGTTGCTGATCGCGAGCATCAACTATATGAACCTCGCGACCGCACAGTCGGCCAGGCGTGCGAAGGAAGTGGGCCTGCGGAAAGTAATGGGCTCGCTGAAAGGTGCGCTCATCCGGCAGTTCCTTACCGAATCGATCCTGATCACGCTCATCTCCCTGGTGGCCAGCCTGATCCTGGTGGCATTGCTGCTGCCGTTCTTTAATAATGTAGCCGGAAAAGCGATCAGCTACATGCAACTGCTGAGCCCGCAATTTATGCTCATCGCCCTGGCCGTTGTGGTGTTTACCGGGCTGGTCAGCGGCAGCTATCCTGCGTTCTATCTTTCTTCGTTCGAACCGGCCAGCGTATTAAAAGGCACTTTTAAGGCACGGGGCGGCGGCTTTTTCAGGAAGGCGCTGGTGGTTACCCAGTTTTCGATTTCGCTGATCATGCTCATCTGCACCTGGATCGTCTACCAACAGCTCAACTACATGCGTAACAAAGACATGGGTTACGACCGCGAGCAGGTGCTGACAATCGATTATCAGGACGCCCAGCCCAAAGACAAATACAATGTTTTCAGAAAGGAACTGCTCGATAATCCGAATATCCAGAGCGTGGCGTCCGCGTCGGCACCGGTAAGCAACATCGGCGGCAGGATCATTTTCACGGTCGAATCCAATGCAGGAATGAAGGAAATGGGTTTCAAACCGGTTGCGATCGATCATGACTACCTCAAAACCATGGGGATAAAACTCACCACCGGCCGGAATTTTTCGGACGAACTGCCTGCCGACACCGCCAACAGCGTGCTGATCAACGAGGCAGCCGTAAAAAGGATGAACTGGAAAGAACCCATTGGCAAAAAAATTATCCTCGGTACCGTACCGGCCGACGGCAAAAACCCGCCTCCTACCACCTACGTGGCGGGTGTGGTGCGGGATTTTCACCAACAATCGCTGTACAACCCTATCGAGCCGATGATCATGGTTTACCGCAGGGCCAACGGAGTGGTCCACATCAAAATCAAAACCCAAAATACGGCCGAAACCCTGGCATATATCGGTCAGAAATGGCAGCAGACGTATCCCGACAAGCTATTCCAATACCGCTTCCTCGACCAGGATTTCGAAAACGCCTACCATGCCGACGAGCTGCGCGGTAAGATTTGCACCACATTTTCGGGCCTCACCATCCTGATCGCCTGCCTTGGACTGTTTGGCCTCGCCACATTCACCACCGAGCAGCGCGTGAAGGAAATAGGCGTTCGTAAAGTATTGGGCGGCTCGGTTTCCAGCGTGGTATTGTTATTGTCCAAAGATTTCACCCGCCTGGTTTTATTCTCTTTCCCGATCGCGATACCGGTTGCTTATTTCGCAATGAACCGCTGGTTGCAGAGCTTTCCTTACAAAGCCGACATGAGCGTCTGGATTTTCATTGCTTCCTGTGTGGCGACGTTGCTGATATGCTGGCTGACGGTCATCTATCAATCACTGAAAGCGGCATTAGCGAACCCGGTGAAGTCGTTGCGTTCGGAGTGAGGTTTTTTTGTAGCAAGAATCTGTCTGTTATGCCAAACCTAATTCGGGGGTAATCTGTTGGTGACTCAATGGGGCATTGCTGTGTAATGCGGTAAATGTGCCTCCCTCTGTCAACATCAACAGATTATGAAACAAAGTAAATCAGCGTTATGGCTTGGAGCGGTCCTGACAGGCTTCATGATTTCCTGCAAAGTAAGCGTACCGGCAGAACACGACGGGAAAGCTGCATATAATGACCTTTTGGCTCACGGCGGCGATTCTGCCGCCGTGGCCGGGCGTTACATCGGGTTGGACAACACCATCAATTTCCGCGACCTTGGCGGATTGAAAACCAAAGACGGAAGGACTGTCCGGAAAGGTTTTATTTACCGTTCCGACAACCTTTCAAAGCTGGAACCGGACGATTTCGGCGCATTTAATGCATTGCGTATTGCTACGGTGTACGACCTTCGTACCGACCACGAAATCGAAGGCAGGGAGGACCGTCTGCCCGCCAACGTGCATTACCTGCACACGCCTGTGGTCCAGGACAATGCAGGGGAAATAAAGGGACTGAAAAAGCGTGTGCTCAACGGCGAAATTACCGAGCAGCAAGCGAAAGACATGACCGCCAAATTTTACGCCGACGCCGTTACGGTCAATATCGGGGCTGTTAAAGACATTTTGAAACAGATTACCAGCTCCGATCAGCCGGTACTCTACCATTGTTCGGCAGGAAAAGACAGGACCGGGATCATATCCGCATTGATCCTCTCAATTCTAAATGTAGACCGCCAGGTAATCGTCGACGACTTCATGGTTTCCAACTACTACCGCCGCGCCCGCGCAGAAAAAACGCTCGGCAAAGCAAAACTCGGCCGCATTATCAAACCGAAACTCAATATGGACGCCATCGAAATCCTCTCGACGGTGGACGAGAGTTTCATCCAGGCCACATTCCATGCCATCGACAGCACCTATGGCGGCATGGAGCCGTTTATCGAAAACGGGCTTGGCATTAATAAGGCCGCTCGTCAAGTGCTGGTGGAGCGGTTGACCGAGTAAGCGGAAAAATTGCTTAGTATTGCGTATGAGAAATACAATGTTGGCCTTGTTGGGGATATTGCTGACCGTTTCGGGGTGTATCAAACCGGAGGAAGCAAACATGGAGGCCGATATTTTGATGATGACCTTACCGGATTCCGTCCTGATTTCCCCTCCGTCGGTTACCAATACCACCGTTACCGCGTTCGTCAACTTCTCGAAGCTGAATATCAGGGCCGTGGCGCCGCAATTTACCATTACGGAAGGCGCTACCATACAGCCCGCCTCGGGTACGCCGCAGGATTTTTCCAAACCCGTGGTTTACACCGTTACTTCCGAGGACGGAAATTGGCGCAAACAATACCGGGTTAGCCTGCTGCTCAACGTGGCCCCTGACAATTTCATGTTCGAAAACTGGTCGGTCAATTCCGACGGTAACTATTACATTCCCTATGAACTGGTAGAAGCCGAGCATCAAAATATATGGGCTTCGGGCAACAGCGGCTTTTCGTTTATTGCACCTGAAAAACAGCCGGGGGCCTACCCTACCCAGCGCACAACCGACGCCGCGGAAGGGCAATATGCCGCTTATCTTGAAACCAAATCCACCGGTGCACTCGGTGCGGTGGTGGGCATGCCTATTGCACCCGGCAACCTTTTCCTGGGCAGTTTCGATGCCGCCAAAGCATTGACAGCCCCCCTCGAAGCAACCCTGTTCGGCATTCCTTTCAATAAAAAGCCATTGCGGCTTACCGGTTCCTATAAATACGTTTCGGGCGGGCCTGTTACCGACAAAACCGGCAAACCGGTAACCCCGGTCCGGCAGGATCTTTGCGATATTTATGCAGTATTCTTCAAGGCCTCACCCGAAAAACCATTTCTCAACGGCGCGAATGTCCTTACCGACCCCAGCGTGGTTGCCATTGCGCAACTCCCATCGGGCGCACCGACGTCCGGCGCCGGTTACCGGGCCTTCGACCTGGTTTTTAATTACAAATCGGTGGTGAATGAGGATGACCTGGCCGCTTTTTCCTATAAAATCGCCATCGTGTTTTCTTCCAGCAAGAATGGTGCAGTTTTTGAGGGAGCTGTCGGCAGCAAATTGTATATCGACGACGTGAAGATCGTTACGCAATAGTATTTCAAAATCAGCCCAATGAGACGTCTCCGTTTGTTGATCCTTTTGCTGGCCGTTGCCCTTCAAACCACCGCACAGAATGGGAAAAAGATTTCGTTCAACGCCCGGGCCGGCGTTTCGATTGGGGCCGCCACGCCGGTGCGCATACCGGCATCGATCCGGAAAATAGAATCCTACAATCCGGGCTTGCTCCCAAGTATCGAAGCCGGGCTGGATTACCGGTTTTCCCAAAAGTTCGGTTTGGCGATCGCCCTTCGCTTTGAGCAAAAGGGCATGACCACCGACGCCCGCGTGAAAGCTTATTACACCACTTTCAACCAAGCCGGCAGCGATGGGCATCAGTCGGTGACGGGCTATTTCACAGGACGGGTTACCACCAAAATCAAAAACAGTTACTTCACAATTCCCCTGCATTTGACTTATCATCCCGAAAACGACTTCACATTCAGAGCGGGTGGATTTTTATCGGTACTGCTCAACGCCCGCTTCTCAGGCGACGCGCGCGACGGGTACATACGCCACCAGACGCCCATAGGCGAGCGCGAAGACATTGATGCCACTTCGTACGATTTTGCGCGGAATGTCCGGCGGTTCAATGCCGGTGTGGAGATCGGTGCCGACTACCATTTCAGTTCGCACCTTTTCGCTTCGGCAAATCTGAACTACGCATTGTCGCCGCTGATGGACCCCGAGTTCCATAGCATCGCTTTCGGCATGCATAATTTTTACCTTAACCTCGGAATCGGCTACCGGTTTCACTGAACGCTATTAGATCCATTATGAAATCACATTTTTTGCCCGGCCTGTTACTTACCGCAATTTTATATTCCTGCGCAGGCAGCAAACCCGGCCCCGGCTCCGGCTCCAACGCAGTAGAAGTAGGGATAGACCTGGTGAACGTCGATGCCGACCGCGTACGCGTGACCGTAACGCCGCCCGCGCAAACAGGCGACGTGGCCACCTACAATTTTCCCAAAATTATCCCGGGCACCTATGCCGTCGCCGATTATGGCCGGTATGTCCAAGATATCAAGGCTTTCGACAAGAAAGGTAAGGCGCTGCAAGTCACCCGCACGGATTCGAATACCGTCACTATTTCACCCGCCCGGAAACTCGCACGCATTTCCTACCTGGTAGGCGACACCTTCGATACGGAAGTGGAAAGCGATCCTTTTTCAGAGGATAGTAAAACCATTTTTTCCCCGGCCGGAACCAATATCGAAGCCGGAAAGCATTTCCTGCTCAATATGGCCGGGTTTGTAGGCTATTTCAAAGGACAAACTGAAACGCCCTACCGCATAACCGTATCGCATCCCGAAACGCTTTACGGCACCACGGCGCTCACCGATACCGACAAGGATACCCGCAAAGATGTCTTCCAACTCCCCCGCTACCCTGATGTGATCGACAACCCGGTCATGTACGCGGCACCGGATACCTTTTCTTTCAAAGTCGATGGTATGGAAGTGCTTTTGGGCATTTACTCGCAGCGCGGCAATATTCACGCCTCCGCATTGAAGCCCGACCTGGAAAAGATGATGCGCGCGCAGAAGAAATTCCTCGGTAAAATCAACGATACGCCGAAGTACGCGGTACTTACCTACGTGTCGTCGGGCGCCAATAACGACGCCAAAGGCATTGGCGCATTGGAACATAATGCCTCTACCACCGCGGTTTTCAGGGAGCCGATGAAAAGCAGGGACCTGATCCACGTGATCAGTCACGAATTCTTTCATACCATCGCCCCGTTGAAAGTGCATTCGAAAGAAATCCACTACTTCGATTTCAATGCACCCAAAATGAGCCAGCATTTGTGGTTCTACGAAGGGGTTACCGAGTATTTTTCCAATCTTTTCCAAGTAAACCAGGGACTCATCGGCGCGGACGCATTCTATGATTTGATGGCCAAAAAGGTGGAACAATCGCAGTCGTATTCCGACAGCCTTTCTTTCACGGAAATGAGCCGCAATATCCTCGATCCCAAACTGAAACCACAATACCCGAATGTATATGAAAAGGGCGCGCTCATTGCCATGTGCCTCGATATTGTGATCCGAGAAAAAACGCAGGGCCAGCGCGGCCTGCTGTGGCTTATGGGCGAACTGTCGCAGAAATACGGCCCGCAGAAGCCATTCGACGACGCCGAACTGATCCCGGTGATTACCCAGATAGCCGGCCCGGAAGCCGGTGCGTTCCTCGACAAACACGTGGTGATGGGCGAGCCCATCCGTTACGAAGATTTTCTGGGTAAAGTAGGCCTCAAAAAGCAAACGATCCCCTTTCCCGAACCCATCGTGTTTCTCCGCAACGACGTCATCTACATCAAACCCGATGCTTCGCGTACACATGTACTGGCACACGCGGCCGATAACCAGAATGAATTTTACAAAAGCCTGGGCATTCAGGACAACGATATTTTTGTGGAATTCAACGGGATACCCGTCGATCCAAAAAACCTGATGGCGCTCGTTTACCTGGGCTACGACCTCGACGAAGGCAGTCCTATCACAGTTAAAGTGAACCGCAATGGCCAGGATATGGAGCTTAAAGGCACTGTCAAGCTGAATTACAAGGATGGTGATGGCTTCCGGTTCAGCGACGATTCGAAAAAAGTGCTCAATGAAGCCTGGCTGAAAAACTAGACAGCGGTTCCCGCCAGCAGGTGTGCACGGGACGTTACAGGAGTTCTATGTATCCTTCCGTCCCGTGCACGCGTATTTTTTGGCCGTCGGTGATGAGCCGGGTAGCATTATCCACCCCTACCACGGCAGGCAAACCATACTCACGGGCGATCACCGCCCCGTGGGTCATTAACCCGCCCACTTCGGTCACCAGCCCTTTGATGGAGACAAATAGAGGCGTCCAGCTGGGATCGGTAAATGCGGTTACCAGAATGTCGCCGGGTTCCAGGTCGGCGTCTTCCATGTTCAGGACTACGCGTGCGCGCCCTTCCACGATGCCGCCGGAAACTCCCAGGCCCGCAATGGCTCCTTCCGGCAGGTTTTCATGGCTATGCTTGCCGGTAACCACCTCGCCGTCGGAAGTCATCACGCGCGGCGGGTTCAGCTTTTCAAAATGCTTAAAAGCTTCCTTTCGCTGATTAATCAACTCGTAGTCAGCCAGCTGCAAACGGATCATCTCACGTAATTCTTCGAATTCGAGATAGTAAATATCTTCCTTTTCAAGTATCACGTTCGCATTCACAAGTCGCGCGGCCTCTTCCATCAATGCCTTTTTATACACAGAATACCTGCTTACGATCGCATATTTGGGATACTCCCGGTAACCTGCCAGGCTCCGAAGCAAACCGATCATTCGCCTGGCTTCTTCCGCTTTTTGCTCACCATCGGGCAGCTCACGGAGCCGGGCCAGCAGCTCGGCCTCTTTCCGGGCGGCTTCCTGTCGGCCCTGTTCAAATTTCCGCTTACCCGCGCCTGGCTCCTGGTTTTTGATATTGCCCAAAATCATCGGGATAAGGATCGCAGGCTTTTCATTCCAGCGGGTTCTGGTAATATCGATTTCGCCTGCACAGCGCATTCCGTATTTGTTCAGAAATGCGTTGATAGCCGCCAGAGCCTCCGCGCCGCCATGCAGCCCCGCCATTCCGTGCGGAAAGCTATCGTGATAATCGCCCCGCATATAATCAACGACTTCCGGGTAAGGCCGTATCGCATCGGCAACGTCCAGCAACGCCAGGCCCATTTCCGAAGTGACATTGTTCGGCACCGATTGGGAGAGCGCATCGGCCACATTCTTTTCGCCCAGCCATTCATTCATTTTTTCATTAATCCAAAATGCAGCATTCATCGACGTCACGAGCACGCCGAAACTCTGCGGATCGGCCTGGGTTTTTCTTTGCTGGAAGTCGTCCAGGATAAAATCAATCAGGTCGGTACCGGATTTTGTCCGGATACTTTCGCTTAATGCTGCTACGGACGCTTCGCTGCGCGCGATCAGCTCGTGCACAATGGAAGGATCGTAGGCATTGAGGGTAAAAAAATCATGCGGTGATGGTCCCTGTCCTTTTTGGTCTGGTTGTCCGGCAGGCAGGTCTTCCGTGATATTTTTGATAAAATCCCCGCGTTCCAGGATTTCCGTCACCGCCATCCGCACGAGCGGATCGGACTTTCCGAGGACCTCCATCACTACCCGTCGCCCCGCAGGCGAAACGAGGTCCTGCGCGACGTCCACAAACATGCGCCCGCCCGCGACATGCATCCGCCTGGGACCGGTCAGCTGCCACGTCGACAATCCCAGCGGCTTCATCGCATCGGTCATCATTTGCTGGTGGCCAACCGATATGTAAAGATGGTTTTCCCCGTCATTCGTCTCCGGTAGCGGGTACAGCGTCGTGATCGGGCGGCTTTGCACGATGTAAAATTCGTCTCCCGCCAGGCACCATTCAATATCCTGCGGGTAGCCGAAATGCTGCTCTATTCTCCTGCCGATTTGTTCAAGATGCAAAATCTGCCCGTCCGTGAGCGTTGGGAGACTTTGCTGGTCTGGCTTAGTCTCCTGTCTTTCCGTACCGCCTTCCGGTAATCCGTAAATCGCCAGCTTTTTCACGGCTATCTTCTTTTCAACGATCCTGCCGTCGAGCACCTTATATACATCCGCATTCACCAACCCCGAAACCAGCGCCTCTCCCAGACCAAAGCCGGCATCAATGGAGGTTACTTTTCTATTGAATGTAATGGGATCGGCCGTAAACAAAATCCCGGACGCCTGCGGAAAAACCATCCGCTGGACCACCACCGCGAGGCTAACTTTGCGGTGATCGAAGCCGTTTTGAATCCGGTAAGTAATCGCCCGGTCGGTAAACAGCGAAGCCCAACATTTGCTGACATGCTTTAAAATATTGCCGCTACCCATAATGTTCAGGTAAGTATCCTGCTGGCCGGCAAATGAGGCATTGGGCAGATCCTCGGCCGTCGCGCTCGACCGCACGGCATAAGCATTGTCATCCCCGAATTTCGAAAGATAACCGTCGATCGCTTCACGAATAACGTCCGGGAGCGCAGTTCCTTCAATAGCCCCGCGAATCTCGCGCCCCAACCTCGCAATTTCATCCTTGTCCTCTACCTTCAAATCCGACAAGCCCTCAATCATACTTCCCATCGGCGCGTCCGCCACAACCTGCCGAAATGCCTCGGTAGTAACACAAAAGCCGTCGGGCACATCAATGCCCCCGATCCGGGCAAGTTCTCCCAGATTAGCGCCCTTTCCTCCCGCCAGCGCAACTTTCGTTTTATCGATCTCCCGAAAACCCAGAATGTAATTGCTCATTTTGCCATTATTTAGTGGTGAGTTTGCTTGTCGTTTCATTCATTACTTCGATCGCCTTCAAAAAGTAAGATTCAATCACGGCGAGTTCCTGCTCTGAAAACGAAGCCATTACCAGCTCCGATTTGCTTCGGAATTCTTTGTAAAGCGGTTCAAAAACGGCCATTATTTTTTCGGTATTCGGTTCTACGATCACCTTGCGCCGGTCGCCCTCGGCAAATCGCCTCTTAACCAGGTCTTTTTGCTCAAACCGGTCGATAAGTCCCGTCACGGAACCCGTCGTAAGGCCGGTCAGTGCCGAAAGCTCTCCGGCCGTCATCTGTCCTTTCTGCATCAAAAACCCCAGGTATTTGTGATCGGTACCCGAAAGCCCGGCCTTCCGGCCAATCGCTTCGTGCATTTGAATGGAATCGAATGCGTATTGCTGACTGAGCCTGCGCAAGCGGTCGAGTGTCTCCTGCTCCATATTTATCTTTGCTTCTAAATATCTTAGTTACAAAGATATTTTATTTAGATTGAATGTCAAGCGCTTGCGGATTTATTTCGGGTAAAAACAAAAATCCCCGCCAGGGTGCCGGCGGGGATTCAAGGGGTTATCTCTGTTTAAATATTACTTTCTGATGATTTTAAACACCTTTTCGTGGTCTTCCGCTACAACTTTGAGCAGATAAATTCCCGGTGCTACCGCCCGCGCCGAAAGATCAATTTCCTTTTTTTGAAGACCTCCGTTAGCCACTACATGATCAGTAAAAACCACCCGCCCTTCGACGTCCGAAATACTGAACTTTAACAGCCTGCCCGCCTTTTCTTCGAATTCAACAAAAATCCTCTTCTCTGCCGGGTTTGGGAACACTTTCCATTCCCTTTCAGCATCAAAATTCACCGGGCGGATCGCGGAATATTCAAAGCTGCCGTCACGGTCGACTATTTTCAGGCGGTAATAGCTTGTTCCTGCCGCAAAGGAGCAATAGTCCATAAATGAATATGCTCTCGTCGGATCATTACCACCTCTCCCCGGCACCTCGCCTATCTGGGCAAACTGTTTTTTCAAGAGGCTCTCCTTATCCCTAGCCACCTCGATTTCGAAATGGCTGAAAGCCTCTTCCTGGGTTGTATGCCATTCGAGGAGGACAGATTGTTTGTTTTCGGAGTTGGCTGCTTGTTTTTTGGCGGAGAAGGCGGCGAGGGTGACGGGCATGGGGTCGCCGAGGCCCAGGTAGCCCTTCGCAAGCCAGAATTCGGAGAAGGTTTTTGTTTTGAATTCGGCATAGTAGCCGTTCTGATAAGGTACTATTTTGACGGCGGATTTCGGGAAATAAGACCACCCGTTTCCTGAATTGTTGCTTAAAAACCCGTCTTCGTAAATACCTGAATATTTCGTCACTGAAAGATCATATGCAGAAAGAGGCTTGGTAACTCCCGCAACGTCCGGAGCGCCGATAATACCTTCTACTTCCTTATCAGTAAAAAACAGTCGTACCCCAACGGGTTCGGGATAGGTTGTTTCAGCTGTACTAATCACAAAACTTCTTGGAAGGTAATATTGACTTCTTTCGATCGGAGTCCGGTTCTGATTGGCAGAAAGCACTGCACCGACCCTTCCGATCGACTGGTCATACGGATTGATAGCCGCCACTCCCTCGCTCATGATCCCTAGCCTCAATGTAGTCCAGCTATTTTTAACCGGATTATCTTCACTCGTCTGGCCTGAACCCCCATCGGCCAAAATTCCGCCATCAGCCTGATAAATATGTACATCATCGATCGCAAAACCTTCTCTGGCAGCCGAAGAATTCCCTTTTAACACAAATCTAAGCCTGAAATTGTAAACTCCCCACATGGACAAAAGGTTAGTGGAAACATGCCACCGGGTGTGATCCTGAACATTCCACGCGCGGTCTGTACCACTGTCTGTGACATTATACCAATTCGTAATCGCACCATCATTCAATGTCTCCACCCTCGTCCATCCCCAGCCTGCATTCACCTCAACATATACCATGTCGCACACACCGGCATCACAAGGATCAAGATCCACCGAAGCACTGAAACTAAGCTTGATGAAAGGCCCTGTCACGCTAAAACAAGGTGAATACAAGTAAGAGTATCCGTCATTTTGGTAAGGGCCGGTGAGGTTTGTTTTCCAGGCTTTCTCACCACTGGCCGCTCCCTTCACTTTACCGGAAGCGGGATGGCCAAATTGCCATGCCGGATTTAACCCAACTGCCTGCCAGCCACCGGGGCCGTTTTCGAAATCTTCCAGATACGGAAGCTGGGTTACCGTTGGAGGGGTGTCCAATACTGCTTCAAGAGAATCGTTGGCGGGATTACTGTCAAAATCATAACCTACCCGTGCTCTCACTACATGATCACCCGGCACCGACAAATTTGAACCGGTCTCAAATGTGTAAAGCGTATCTTTTCCTGCTCTCACAACCGGGATATAGTCCTCGAATATTTTTGTCCCTTCGAGGTGTACTACTACCGGAACATTGTAGGAATCGTTATCTCCGTTATTTTTTACCAATATACCCACCTCAGGGTAGACATAGCAAGGTGGTAGCGACGGCCGGATGATCCGCGATACCTCCAAATCACTGCGGGTTGTGAAGAGCTTTACGTCATCAATAGAAAACCCGTCTCGCTGCGCCGGATAGCTCGACCACTTCTGCCACATAATCTGAAAACTCGTGCTAAACTCCTGCGAATTCCGTCTCAGCAACCCACTTACATCTACCGTCCCCAGCATAGTCCCCTTGTCGCGGGGTAAATAGTACTGGTTGCCATCATTAAATGCGGGAATCCAGGGATCAGTATCTTTTCCGCGAACATAAACCGAAACAATTCCATAAGTAAAATCGAGAAAGCGGAACGTGAGCACAACCTGATCAGAGTTAATGCGTCTCCCTTCCAGATTATACGTACCTGTGACCGATGTCGAATACTGCTCCCCCTGGCCATTAACCACGTCGAGCGTCAATGCTTTACTGCCCGAATATGCCAAAACTGGCTCGGCATGCGTTCGTAACCGGCCCATGTTGCTCTCCGAAGCGAAGTCGTACCGATCGCCGTCGGAGAGACCGGTCGTTTCGGAGAGCAATGTTTGCGAAGATAATGATTCAAAATCCTCTGTATAAGGCAATGTTAATGCAGCATTGGGAAGTTGCTTAACGACGATGGTTTTCTGGTTATTAACAGGCACAACATCGCCATTCGATTTCACGAAAAAATTGAAAACATAAGTCCCCGCAGCATGCAGATCGGCCGGTTGATTAAAGGTATATTCCAGATACCCCTGAGCAGGAATCCCCTGGCCAACCGTTTCCCAATGAACGGCAGCACCCGACTCACCTATCGAATAGCCTACCTCAAACGACCCCGCCACTGGCTGGTCATCGAAATTGCGGATTCCGATCGTAACCGGATGTGTCGCCGAGAGACTGCCGGATGTCAGCATTCTGCCCGACCTTCGCGGTGAAATAATCGAATCGATCCCCAGGTCATTATCGGAAATCGCACCGGCACAGGTTCCGTCGCTAGGATTTCTTTTGATCGCCACGGCTCTTCGTCCGGGAATGCCATTTAGACGCGGACGGACGGAGAAATAGTAGGTCGAATCGCGGGAAAGCCCCGTAAATGTGTAGTTCAAACCTGTCGTGACGGCCACAGGCTTCATTTCGGTGCCCTGTAAACGCATGACCTCATAGTCCGTGGCACCGGTCACCGGCGTCCATTGTACCGCCGCATACCGCTCGCATTGGACGGGCGAAAGCGCCATCACCGGAACCGCCATGATAGAAAATGCCCCGCTCTCTTTAACAACACCCGTTTCGCTCTGAACCAGCCTGATTTTGGCCGTCGTCGTAAAAGCATCAGGCGCGGTCCAGCTCAAACGCGTCGTCCCGGCAGGAACCGCCGCATTGATTGAGGTCCAGGAAGCACCATTGTTGAGTGAATAGGAAAGTGCATATTTACTCGACGGATTTCCATAGCTATCCCAGGAAACGATAACCGCGTCGCCCTTCGTGAGATGCTCCGAACCGATCGGGTTAGTCAGCACCATTGATTTTTCGATGATATCGTAAACGATAAAGTACTCCTGCGGACCTGCCGGTACTTTGCTGCCTGTTACTTTCAATGTATAGGATCCCTCTATCGGATTTTCAATCACGATTTGTTCTGCATTGTTGACGGTATCCACCGTCGCTACCGCTTCTGCGGTCGGTGCAGCCGGATTGGGTACAAGTGGAATCTGCTGGGTACCGTTTGGCCGAATCAATTTGAGGTCCAGATCATTAACCAGGGTTTTATCAGTTATCAATGCAGATGAAGCCGGGTCGTGCCAGTACAGCATTACTTTCAATGCAGCAGTCCCGGCGGGCACGTTCACCTGGAACTCGCTCCCGCCGTTGTTCGCCATCGAGCCGCTGATGTAATGGCCTTTTTCCAGCATGGTCA
>CAMLNK010000010.1 GCA_946481035.1 uncultured Dyadobacter sp.
TCGATTTGAATTGCGACAGGTTCATCACGACATCGAGCTCGGTTGCGCCGTTCTGCAACGCTTCCTGCGCCTCAAAAACCTTTGTGGCCGTCGTGGAATAGCCCATCGGAAAGCCGATTACCGTAGCAATGTCAATTTTTGTTGGACAAAATTCCAGCATTTCGACGACATATGGCACGTAAACCGGCGCCACGCACACCGCTTTGAACTGGTGTATCCAGGCTTCTTCGCAAAGCTTGCGGATATTGGTTTCGCTGGCTGTGGCTGCGAGCAGCGTGTGGTCGATATAGGAGGAGAGATTGTCCATAAAAAAGGAAAAACCCTGCCGGAAAGACAGGGTCCCACATTATATCAGTCGCTATTAAGCTTTGCTTTTTTCTTTTTTGGGAGCCTTTTTCGCGGGCGCTTCTTCTTCCGCCGCAGGTGCTTCTGCAACCGGTTCGGCAGCTGTTTCCGCCTCGCCTTCCGACGCTACAAATGCTTCGGGCGTGTATTTCGAAAGCAGGTTATACCAGGTAATGACCTTCTTGATGTCCGATACATACACTTTCGTGCGGTCGAACTCCGGAAGTACCTCAGCAAGAAACTCGATGAGTTCTTTGTCCGATGAAGTTTTGACAGACAATGTAACTTCTTCGCCGTGAACCTCACGGATTTTCAGGAACACATCCGACAGGGCAACAGATTCTTCTGCACCGTCTGTAAAGATCGAAACGTCTTTCAATACCGATACGCGCGCAGTCGGGCCTATCAGCGTTTTTTCACGTTTCTCATCCAGGCTTTCCACGATTACGCCCGCACGGCTTGGTTTCAGAATGCGGAACAACCCTGGCTTACCGGATACATTGGCTACTTCTTTCAACAAATCCATTCCTGTTGACTCTACTTTTTCACTCATCCTTTCTTACTATGGTTATATCTTGATGTTAATGTTGGATGCGGCAATCAATTTTTGCGCAAAATAACGGAAAGATTGACCGGGAAACAACCGATATCCTATTTTGTCTTCACAAACGACTGATTATAAGTTTCTATTGTCGCCAGTATGGGCTCACGACCCTCGTTTTTCTCAGCCGAAGTCACATACATTTCGGGCACTTCCTCCCACATTTCGCTCATTTTACGTTTATAGGCTTCTACCTGAGCGGCTACCTGGCCGGGTTTGAGCTTATCGGCTTTGGTAAATATGATTTCAAACGGAATGCCCGCCTCGCCCAATGCAGCCATAAATTCGAGGTCGACGGCCATGGCGCTGTGGCGGACGTCCACCAGTACGAACGTACAAATCAGGTTTTCGCGGTAATGCAGGTAATCGTGGATCATTTTCTCCCACTTATCGCGTTCCACCTTGCTCACCTTGGCATAACCATAGCCGGGCAAGTCGACCAGGTACCACGCGTCGTCGATGATAAAATGGTTGATCATCTGCGTTTTTCCCGGTTGCTGCGAGGTTTTGGCCAATGCTTTTTTGCTGGTCAGCATGTTGATAAGCGACGATTTACCCACATTGGAACGTCCGATAAATGCATATTCGGGAAGGACGGGCTCCGGGCACTTCTGGTAATCGGAGTTGCTCATCACATACTTGGCTTCCTGAACTTTCATGGTATTCTGGTGTTAATGAAGCTGCGAAGTTACCTTTTTTGAGCTTCTTATCCGCAAAAGCTGCGAGATAGCCGTGGAGTCCATAATTGTGTAAAATAAAACAAAGGCGTATTTTCGTTAATGCAATATTGAAATCATAAAATGTCATTGAAAATGAAAAGTTTAAAGAATCTCGGGTTTGCAATGGTGGCATTGATGCTGGCCATGTCGGTGGCAATCGCCGGGGAAGGAGATAAAAAGGCCGCCAAGGATGCGGAGAAAGGCATTCAGTTCACCGAAGGTAAGTGGTCGGCCCTTTTGAAGCAGGCCAAAAAAGAGAACAAACTGATATTCCTCGATGCCTACACAACCTGGTGCGGGCCCTGCAAGCAGCTTCAAAAGAACGTTTTCACGCGTGACGATGTAGCAGCGACTTTCAACGGCAAGTTCATCAATGTGAAGATCGATATGGAGGCTGGTGAAGGACCTTCACTCGCAAGAAGATACCCCATTGAAGGCTATCCGACACTATTCTTTATCAATGGCAAGGGCAAGGTGGTGAAGCAGCTTCTGGGTTATCAGCAGCCTCAGGACCTGATCAAAGCGGCGAAGTCGGTACAGAAAAGCCCAGCTATTTAAATTATTAGTATATAAAAAAGACACCCCGCAGAACAGCTCTGCGGGGTGTCTTTTTTTATGCTTTGCACTAATCTTATTCGTAGTAGTTCGGAACGCGGTGACCGCTGTTTTCCAGCAAACGATCTTTGCGGAACAACTGAATGTCGGCTGTGACCATGTCGTTCACCAGCGCTTTCAGATCGTATTTCGGTTTCCAGCCCAATTTCTCCATTGATTTCGTTGGATCGCCGATCAGCAATTCCACTTCGGTAGGGCGGAAGTAACGTGGATCAACTGCCACAACTTCCTTGCCGATTTCAATCTGGAATTCGGGATTGTTGCACTTCACCACTTTCGCGATTTCGTCGACGCCTTCGCCGCTGAACTCGACTTCGATGCCTACTTCGGCAAATGCCATTCTCACAAACTCACGAATGCGGGTGGTCACGCCGGTCGCAATCACGAAATCCTCAGGTGTTTCCTGTTGCAGGATGAGCCACATTGCTTCCACGAAATCTTTGGCATGGCCCCAGTCGCGCTGTGCGTCGAGGTTACCGAGGTATACTTTGTCCTGCAAGCCCAATGCGATACGTGCTACGGCGCGGGTGATCTTGCGGGTTACGAAAGTTTCACCGCGCAATGGCGACTCGTGGTTGAAAAGGATACCATTCACCGCAAACATATTATATGCTTCGCGGTAGTTGACGGTGATCCAGTAGCCGTAAAGCTTCGCAACCGCGTAAGGCGAGCGCGGGTAGAACGGCGTGCGCTCCGATTGCGGCACTTCCTGGACCAAACCGTACAGTTCGGAAGTAGAAGCCTGGTAAATTTTAGTTTTCTGCGTCAACCCGAGCAAACGCACTGCTTCGAGGATACGTAGTGTTCCTATGCCGTCGACATTCGCGGTGTATTCAGGTTCTTCGAAACTCACCTGCACGTGCGACATCGCGCCCAGGTTATATATTTCATCCGGCTGAACTTCCTGGATGATGCGGATAATATTCGTAGAGTCGCTCAGATCGCCGTAGTGAAGGTGAAAGCGCACGTTTTTCTCGTGCGGGTCTTCGTAAATATGGTCGATCCGCTGGGTGTTGAACAACGAACTGCGGCGTTTGATACCATGCACTTCATATCCCTTGCTCAAAAGGAGCTCGGCCAAATAGGCACCATCCTGGCCGGTGATCCCTGTTATTAGCGCTTTCTTCATTCTGTTGGTAGTATGTATATGTGGATAAGGTTATCCGGTTAATAAGTAATTACATTAATTATGGTCGGAGGCCGGATTTACCAGCAGGCTCCGCTTGATATCCACCCTGTCGGCGAGGATTACGGCCGAAGCATATTGCTCGCGGATCAGGTCCAGGTACTGCTCGGCGTCGCTCCGGTACATGAAGTCGCCCACCTTCACGCGGTAGGTCGGCTGGGTGTACGAAACGTAAGGGTTCAAATCCGGAAAGGCCTGGTAAATGTAGGACTTTGCACCATCCGCTTCCTGCCTCACATTGCCTACATAAATCTGGATCCTGAAACCATTGATGTAGCGGATAGATTTGTTCTGCTTCGCCAGCGTATCCAGTGCCGCTTCCAGTTTCTTGTTGACATACAGCGGCTTATCTACATCGGCTTTCGGAACATTGCTTTTCTTAGCGGGTGTCGCCGGTTCTGCACGGGTTACGACGGCGGGTTCTACATATTCGTAGCGTGGCCGGACCGCGGAAAGATCTTCCCTGTACTCGGAACCGGAGCTCACCACCGACTTTTTGGCACAACCCGAAATCAAAATGATACCAAGATGCAGAGCCCATAAAAATTTCTTTTTTAGCGTCATATCCTGAACCATTGTAACTGAGCCCACAAACTTAATCAAAATTGGATGAATCACCATACCACTTAATTTTGAATGTAATACCTAACTTTACCCGGTTTATTCCCGATTTCAATGCTAATACAATCCAACGTTTCACTTCGTAATCTCAATACATTCGGGCTCGATGCAGATGCCAGGTATTTTGTAAATGTGCAGTCCGTCGATGAGCTAATGGCCGTTTTGCGTGATCCTCAATGGAGGGAAACGCCGAAATTCATCCTCGGCGGCGGCAGTAATATTTTGCTTACAAAAGACATCGAAGCACTCGTGATCCATCCCGGTATCAGGGGTATTTCAACGATCGGAGAAAATGAGGAAACGGTCGTGCTTGCGGTAGGTGCGGGCGAGGTTTGGCACGATTTCGTGATGCATTGTGTGGGTAAGGGCTATGGAGGTGTGGAAAACCTCTCGCTCATTCCCGGAACGGTAGGCGCTGCGCCCATGCAGAATATCGGGGCCTATGGCGTGGAGATCAAAAGCGTGATCGAATCGGTGGAAGCGATTGATATCGAGAGCGGTGAAAAGCGGGTTTTCAGCAATGCAGAATGCGAATTCGGCTATCGTGAAAGTGTATTCAAGAAAGCATTGAAGCACAAATATGTGATCACAGGCGCGACTTTCAAACTCAGCAAAAAACCGGTTCTGAATGCGGCCTATGGTGATGTGCAGAAAACATTACAGGAAATGGGCGCCGAAAATCCGACGATCCGCGACATCAGCGAGGCCATTATGCAGATCCGCCGCAGCAAGCTGCCCGATCCCGCCGAGATCGGAAATGCAGGCAGTTTTTTCAAAAATCCGGAGATACCGCTTGCTCAGTTTGCGCAGCTGCGGGAAACCTTTCCGGAAGTGCCCGGTTATCCCGTGGATGCCGAAACCGTGAAAGTACCTGCGGGCTGGCTCATCGAACGGGCGGGCTGGAAGGGTTACCGCGAGGGTGAGATAGGCGTTCATGCACGCCAGGCGCTGGTGCTCGTCAACTATGGCGGAGGCACGGGGGCGGAGATCAAGGCATTGTCAGAAAAAATTCAGGAGTCGGTGGCCGGAAAGTTCGGGATCCGGCTCAATGCAGAAGTCAATTTTATATAGTATCCTATGCACCGCAAAAAGTTATATACCTCATTTGCCCTGCTTGCAATATTTATCATCGTTTTCTTCCTGAAAGATCGGTTTACAGTCGAGCTGTACCAGGACGAACACCATTACCTGCCCGCGGCGGTGCAGTTCAGCGCCGAGCCGATTCCCTCTTTGCATTTGCTTCAAACATACAATGAGCTGAACACACCCATTCCGTTCATTCTGGGCGGTTGGGTGCTTAATATTTTCGGGAATGATATTCAAAACCTTCGCCTGCTTACCGCATTGACGAGTTTTGCATTGTTAATGCTTTTCGTCTGGTACAGTCCCGAACGCACGAAACGTTTCTGGCTTTGCCTGGGCGGATTATTGATTTTTCCCAACTATTACCTGGTCAGCGTCTATTATTACACCGATATTTTCGCAATGGTATTCACGCTCGGCGGGGTGATCGCCTATTTGCGGAAATCGCATTGGGTGGGTTTCCTCTCGCTGGCCGCGGCTGTTTGCTGCCGGCAATACATGCTCGCATTTCCGGCGGCGATTCTGGCTTATGAAGTGTTTAAAAATGTTAAATGGAGCGCTAATCCGCTGGTTTTGGTCAAGAGCATATTCTCTGATCCCGCCTGGATCTGGTACGCGCTGGCGGTGCTGGCGATTGTTCCGTGGGTGGTGATCTGGCACGGACCGGCGCCCGCTTCGGTTATGGCCGATCAGCATTATGATTCGGACAAGCTGGTGAATTACAACTTTGGCTATTTAATGTACGCCTCAGTGGTCGTGGCGGTATATTATATTATCCCCGAAACGCTCGTAACGCGCCGTTTCCCGCACTTTTTAGCATATCCTCAGAAGCATCCGGTTATGTTCGCCGGTTTTCTGGCGGTAATTGCCGCGATTGTGGCTTTTTTCCCTGCCAAACAGGCTTATAATCCCTATTTCACCTGGCCGTACCTGGGCTATGTAGACGAATTGTTGATGAAAATCGGTATCAGCGGATTGCTGAAACAACTGGTTTTCGGTGCGCTGATGCTGGTTACGCTCGTCCGCTTCGTATCCCCCCGGTTCACGCTCGCGACATGGATATTCCTGCTGAATATCCTGCTGCTGGGTAAAGCACAACTGTCGTGGGATAAATATTCGTTGCCGATGATCATGGTTTTGTGGTTCCTGGCAATGTACGACGAGTATTGGCTGCCTTCGGCAACCCGAGCCGAAAACGAACCGGAGGCGTTGAATGTGAAATATTAAAGATATATTTATCAGCATTTGCCTGCCAGGCACCTCTCCACACCGGAATTTTTTCAATAGCCATCAGAAACAGCTTCTTTAATGAAATGAACTTTACACACTCAAAATTTCTCCTGCTTTCCTTCCTTTTCTGCTGCACAATAGGCAGCGCCGATGCCCAGCGCATTTATTCGGTAGTTTTCGACAAGCTGCCGAAAGACATGCAGTTATACGCCCGTGCCGACGATAATCTGGCTGATGTGCCCATTTCCGGTATTATCGAACTGCCCGGCTGGGACCATATGTCGGTGGTAACTTTCAGGAACAATGTACGTGTCGGTTACCAGCGGTCGGCGATCACTTACACCGACACGATCGGTACATTCAGTATGAAGCCCAGAATCAAGGCGGAAATGGCGGATTACTCATTTGAAGTGTATGCCTGCCATAAAACCGACTCCGTGCAGATGGTACGGCGTAACGAGGTGGTTGCAGGCGATTTTTATGTGATCAGTGGCCAGTCCAATGCGGCCGCTACGATTTTCGGCGGGTGGTCGAGCAAATATGCACGTACCATCGCGCGCACGCCTGATAACGATCCATCCATTACGCCCCGCGACACAAACTGGACGGTTGCGGCATGGTCGTGGACATACGTAGGCGCCTGGGGGCTTGAAATGCAGAAGGAGATTCTGGAACGCGACAGCATTCCAACTTGCGTGATCAACGCATCCCTGCCTGGCGCGAAAGTGAGCGCTTTCCTGAGCAGAGACCCGAGAGATTCTACGAGCTTTTCACTCTACGGCGGGCTGGTTAAAAGAGTACGCGTAGCGAATCCCGCACGGATCAGGGCCTTTATCTGGATGCACGGCGAGCAGGAGGTATTTGAAAATATCGGCAACTATGCCCAGGAATACGATCAGTTGTATAAGTTCTGGGCGCACGATTACCCTGAAGTCGAGCAGTTTGTGGTCGTTCAGTCGAACCTCATTATTTTAAGAAATGATACCCCCAACCCGGTAGGCGGCTCCGTGCGCGACTTTCTCCGAAGGACCAAATACCTCTATCCTAAAACGGATCATTTCACGGCCATCGGAACGCCCGATTATGACGGCGTGCATTACCACAGGTCGGGATATGAAGAGTTTGGTCGGCGGATGTACCGCTTTTTTGCCCCTCGCATTTACGGTTCGAAGGACTCGGATAATGTAAGGAGCCCCGACATTAAAAAGGCATTTTATACCACTGCCGAAAAGAAGGAAATCGCCCTGATTTTCGAAGAAGGCCAGGAGCTGAAATGGCCTGCCGATTCGACTGTAAAAGGACAGGACGGCAAGCCGCTGGTTTTAAGCCTCAAAAATTTCTTCTTTTTGGACGGGGACGAAAAGAAAGCCGCATTCTCGGCCGGAAAAGTGGAAGGAAACCAGGTTACACTAACCCTCAAAGAACCTTCCACAGCGACCAAGATCAGCTATTTGCCGTCGTTCTACCCGGATAATTTGCCGTTGATCGAGCCCTTTTCATTCAATATTGCCATTTTCACTGGCCCCTATTTGCGAAATAAGCGCGGCCTGGGCGCATTTTCTTTTGATAATGTAGGTATCGGTGTGTTGCTGCCTGCTGTTGCGCTCTCGGCTAACCGTACCTATAATTCGGTGATACTGACCTGGCCGGCGGTAGAAAGCGCCACCAGTTACGTACTGCAACGCAAAAAATCGGCTTCCGCTCCTTACGAGACATTGAAAACAATCAATGGCCAGCCGCTGTCCTTCGAGGACCGTGACATAGAGCTCAATGCGACCTACACTTATCGCATTCAGGCATTCAACGACATTTCACAGTCGCCGTACTCGACTGTATCCGTTGACCTTAGTCCTATCCTCGGCAACGAGATCGGCGCCAAAAACATGCTTTGGCAAATGTTCCCGAACCCGGCCGACCGCGTGCTGCGTGTGGAGTTCAAGAACGCGGCTACCGGTAATATCGCGATTCTGAATGCAAAAGGGCAAATCCTGCATCGGAGAGCTCTGAAAGCATCCAAAGGCGAGGAAATCAATGTAGCCGACTGGCCAACCGGTACCTACCTGTTGAATTTCGAGAACCAGGACGGCGTGCGGACTGCGCAGCAATTCATTAAGCGCTGATAATCAAGGAGCTTTTGCGGGAGGCGGGGCAATGTATTTTTCGTAAAACGAATCAGGTTTTCCGAGGTACTGCTCCGCCTCCTGCTGCGACCAGCGTTGCCGCAATGTTTCATACAGGCTCGGGTAGCCGTTATAAGGTATTGGAACAAATTTTAAAGGTGGCGGACTCCACAGGGCTGTAATGCGGTTAAACCTGGCCGCACGGTAAAGCCGGGCGATTCCTACCGCCGACGGAAGCAACAGCGCCAGAACTACGGACATGTAAAACGCATTGCAGCAGAGCGCCGCAAGCACCTTGGGTAGTGGCTGGCTTGTGAGCGGATATAGCAAATAGCTGCCGATCAGGATCAGAATCGGCATCATGCCGCGCAGCAGCATATCATTCACTTTCCCAACCCTGATCAGGGGAAACAGCAATGTAATGCAAATAAGCAGGCAAAACGGCGCTGCCGAAATGCCCGGCAGCTCTACCCGCCGGAACACCGCGAATGCAAACAGAAAAAGCAGCACATCCGATACTGTATTCACCAGATATTCCCGTAGCAGATTACCCGCATCTTCCCGGAACTCCCAGATCAGCCCGTTCGCGGGCGGGTGCGGGTGCGACTGAAATAGCAGCAACACCGGCACCACCAGGATAAACGGAAGCAGGACCTGCTCCAACAGCTCGCATGACGAAGTGCCGTACCGTATCCATCGAAAAACCAGCAGCACGGCGGTAACCAGGCCTACCGTCAATGCAGGAAAAATTGCCCACCAAAGGGCGAGTGCCGTTGGAAGGCACAGTAAGGCATAATTCAGCCGGTGGCGGATCGCATAGAAAAGCATTCCGCCGAGTATCAGCGAAGGGATAAACTGGTTCGGGGCCCAGAACAGGTTTTCAAGATTGGACCAATGTTCTACACCGATTTCCTCGTATCTGTATAACTGGATGGACCAATGTGCCGCAATGCCCTTAAAAACCCTTGGGAAATCACCCACGCATAGCACCAGCAACACCGCCCACCACTTCTGATGCAGCGATATGCAAATCCACAACAGCCCTAATGCGATGCCAAGACTGGTCCAGATCAGGATCGCAGCCGCCGAAATGCCGCCGGCGAGCTTGGACAAGGCGGCCGGCACCAGGTAGTAACCGAAATAGTAAGCCATCACCGGGCGACCGACCGGAAAGCGGAGCGGCCACTCGTTTTGCAGGAGGTCCTGGAATTTTGCATTGTGGCACCACTGGTCCATGGTTTGAAATGCAAAACCCGTAATGCCCGAGGCGAGCGTGAGCACAACCGCTCCGATGCACGCAATGAAGATGTCTTTTAAATGAATGAAATTTTTACAAACGTCTGTCTCCTCCAAGGTGATTTTTAAGAAAACATAAACAAATAGTGTAATTCCGACTAATGCAATGATGGGATTTGTCCAATATATAAAGTAGATGATATTGGGAATCATTAAATACAGAATTGACAATAGGTAAAGTGTTTTATTTTTCATTTAATTAAAATAATGTGTGTATTACTGATATGAATTAGCAATCGGTAAATTCTATTGGCTTGTTGTTAATTAAATGTAGTACCGGGTTTCATTTGTGAACCAGGGTATAAAGTTTTCGCAGGTAATCGCGGTTCACGATGCAGAACTTGATGAGGTTGCTGCGTCCGCTGATTCCCAGCTTTTTACTAAT
Organism: uncultured Dyadobacter sp.; assembly: GCA_946481035.1. The sequence continues at coordinate 10,202 of CAMLNK010000010.1, forward strand.
CCTTCGTTTGTAATTTTCGATGCTTTTTCGCTCAACGACAAGGCATGAGGCTATTTCGGCCGTGGTAAGGCCGTCGGAGATGAAGGATAGCACATCCCATTCGCGGTCGGTGAGTTGGAGTAATTTCTGGTTAATCGACTGGTGATCTTCGGCCAGCAGTATGGAAGCATTTTCGGATACGGGAGTCATGAATAGCGTGATGATAGTGTTACTTCGAAAAGGGTTTGACTGCCAGAAGATGCAAACACTAATCCGGCGTAAAAGCAAAGTTATTTGTTTTATTAAAAATAAAAACCCATCAAAAATTGAGGTGTTTGGTGTAAAGTTTTGATGGGTTAATGAAATAGGTGAAGTAAAATAGTAGACATAGTTTTACGGAAACAACTTTACATATTTCGTTATGCACACCACTATTAATTTTGCCAGATGCATTCTGGCCTGGCTGTTTTTGCTGAATGCAAATCAATTGTTTGCAAATGGCTTTGTAAATGAAAATGAAGCGGATCTGGATCCGGTTTTGTTTTCAATGTCTGCGGATAAGTCCGTGGTGAGGGTCGGTGAAGAGTTCTCGATCGACATTCAATGCGCGCTGCGCGACTTTTCCGGTCTTCGGTTGTTCCCCGTTTCGCTGGATGGCGAGTTTGTTCTGAAAGTGGTATTCCCGGATGGCTTTGTCCAAACGGCAGGCAATTATTATCATACGGTATCCGCCAAACTGCTGCGGCCCGGTGATAAGGTAGTGTACCGGCTCACCGGCAAATTTGTGTCCAGGCCGCCTTCGGGGAAGTTTATGTTGCTGCGAGGGACAAAACACTCCATGGAGATCGACCGGTTTCTTTACCGGGGTGAATTGGTAGTGGCGGTCGATGACCCGCAAACGGCAGAAAAAACTTCCCGACTGACTGCGGGCAATGCATTCAGTCAATGCCTCGAAGCCGAATTGATGTCCAGCGCCAACGGTCCGGTCACTATGGACCCGAATGCTTCGAACGGGCAGACGCGCGGGGCAGAAAATCAGTACAATCACTTCGTCGACTACACGGTGAATGTACCTTCGGCGGGACTTTACCAGGTTACATTGCGCTATTACTCCTCGTCGGCACCGGTAGTGAGTGTGACGGTCAATGGGGGCAATGCGCAGAGCATTTCCCTGCCGAATTCAGGCTCCTGGAACATTGCGTATACCGATTACACCTTCGCTGTGAATCTGAATGCAGGCGCTTCCACACTGAAAATCGCCGGTACCGGCGGGGGGAGTTGCCGGCAGGATAAAATCTGTGTCACGGGCGAGGCGCAAGCTTGTACCGTCGTGAATAAAGTGAGGCTGCATTGGCGCACCGCCGACTTTAACCGGCTCAACGGAGCGAAAATCCAGGGTTCCAATAATGGCGCCACGTGGACTGACATTTACACGATCGGGGTGAATGCGACGGGTAGCTGGCAGGAATTTACATTTCCCAACGCAACGTCGTATCAGCATGTACGGTACGCGGCGAGCCAGAACGGATACGGCGAGCTGCGCGAGATCGAGTTTTACAGCGGCGCCACCAAGCTTTCGGGAACGACCTTCGGTTCGGACCCTAACGTAGCCGGAATGGCCTGGCAATGCGCCGTCGACGGCTTGGTGAATGCTTCCTGGCATGGGCAATATGTGGGCGTAGGCGCACATGCCGGGCCCAGCAACTTCGTAGGCTTGTCCATTACCGGCTGTGCGACCACCTGCATTACGCCTGCCATTGTGCAAACTGCCGGTACTAATGTATGTCCGGCAACCAACCAACAGGTTACGCTGACAGCCTCGGGTTACTCGGGTAATGTGAGCTGGCTGCTTAATGGGGCGTCGGCCGGGAGCGGCACCTCCATCACGACGGCAAATGCGGGTACTTACACCGCTTCCAGCAGCAATGGCACCTGCACGAGCGGGCAATCCAATGCCTTTACTGTGGCGCTTGCGGCTAATTGTGCGCCTCCGGCATTGGTGCCTAAAATTTCGTCCAGCGGTTTTCCCGAAATTCTCACATTGTCGATCGTCCCCGACCCAGGCAATCCGGGTGCCTGGCTGCTGAGCGATGTCGGAACCGTGACCTTGCCTGCGGGTTATGAATGGTCCTATTTTATCGGCAGCAAATGGCTCAAAACGGGAGCCAATCTTACAAATGAGCCCTGGCAGTCGAGCAGCCCCGGCAGGGTTGTGAAAATGGCGACCAAAATCGGGCTCGACACGCTTAATCGCTGGCCGTGCCCGCCGGAAGGCTGCAACTATTATTACCAAAGCGATGCCGTCGCACAGCTCGCGCCCGGTGCGCGGGGAGGTCTTACCACTTTTATCTTTAACTGACCATGAAAAAACTGATCCTGATTTGGGTGCTCCTGAGTGCCCTGGCCCTTCATGCCCAAACCATACCGGTCACTTTTAAGAACACCATTCCCACCGGTTACGACCCGACGTCGCAGGCGCCCGGGTTCATTGAAGCGAGTCCGAATATTACGATGCCTGCCGGGCATGTGCTCGTGAAACCGCCTACTAAGCTATCGTACACGTGGGCGCAGACCTTCGCGAAGGGCGGCACGCATTATAACCGCAATGAAATCGGTAATGAGGGTACGATATCGACATTCAGAAGCACTTATCCCGACAAGGAATACAATGGCGTACCCACTATCCCGGCGATTTTCGGGTTGCCTTGTAACGGGCCTGAGGAATGGGTGGACGGTTACAACAAAAAATGCTGGCCCAACGGCCCGTTCACGGATGCGGAGGCCCGCGCGAAGGCGCACGAGATCTGGAATAGTGGTAATGCGTCCAACCTCTGGATCGGGGAGACGATGGAGAACTTTCCATTCATGCCCGCTGACAAGCCGATGTGGAACTCGTTTTACGACGAGCTTGCAGGACTTTACGAGGCAAAGAAAGCGCAAGACCAGAAGCCGTTTTTCCTCTGTCACAATTACTTTGCTACCGGCCCCTATTACCTCGGAAATACGTCCAAAACCCAGGCCGACTGGGAGGTCATGTACACGCAGGACCCTTCACAATGGCAAATGAAAACGTGGTTTCATCCCGGAGGTACGCTTTCCCGTACCAACACAATCATGGAGGGCATTTACTTCGGAGCATTCGATCTCAATCCAGGCCAGGCCATGAACTCGCTCTTCTGCATGGAGCTTTGGCAAAAACTCGGCAAATACACTGGTATGTTCCTATTCAACCAGCATGAATGGGCGCCGGAGTCGTTTACCGACAAGGTTACATTTCCCGAAGGCACCTTTTACCGTGCCGACAAGCCGGTGCATGATCCTGCATTTCAGATATTGATGGGCTTCCTGGCGCACGAGTATGGCAATGTTTTCGTCGACTGGGGTACCTTTTTGAAACAACCGGCGGTTAAGAAGCCCATTGGGTATTACCAGCCGGTGCATCAGAGCATGGATTATTGGAGGCCCAATGCGGGCGGTCCTGCGACCTTTCCCTATTACTACCAATTAGGTGTGGGTTTGCCGCCGCAGGATTTTTATTCGCCGCTGGCTGTCAGCAGCGATTACAGCTATTTCGGAAACCTGCTTTGGATGCAAACGGGCGGAGCGGTAGCGGGCGGGACGCCGTATTATTGTTCCTATCGCCTCGACGGCAATGCGTGGATCGACCGGAAATTGACAGGCTGTGATATTGTGAGCGCCTATTTCGGCAAGAGAGGCATCGCGAGGTGTCGCATTTCAGGGAATAAGATGATTTTGTATTACTTCAATATGTATGCCGATAACCTCAAACATACCATTGAAATAAAACATCCTACCAACCCGGCCAAGAGCTATACCGGCACGGTATGCGGGAGCGGCATCCATGTGGTGCTACTCGATATTTAATTGTCTGAAATTTAGCGGGATGGTTGGGTAGGCCTGCCAGGACTTAGCTTCCCAATCCGTAGCGCACAATGCAGTACAATGCACGGAAACCGTCTTTCCAGTTGATCTTTTTGCCCTCGTCGTACGTGCGGCCATAGTAGGAAACCCCCACTTCGTAAATGCGGATTTTCGGGACTTTGGAGATTTTGGCCGTTACCTCCGGTTCGAAACCGAAGCGGTTTTCGACGAGTTTGAGGTTTTTGAGAATATCGGCGCGGAAGAGTTTGTAGCATGTTTCCATATCCGTCAGGTTGAGGTTGGTAAACATGTTGCTCAGGAATGTCAGGAACTTGTTCCCGATTGTATGCCAGAAAAAAAGGATGCGGTGTGGTCTTCCGCCCATGAAGCGGGAGCCATACACCACATCCGCATATCCTTCGATAACCGGTTTTAGCAATATATTGAATTCCTGGGGGTCGTATTCAAGGTCGGCATCCTGTACGATAATGTAATCGCCTGTTGCCCGGCGGATGCCTGTGTGCAATGCCGCCCCTTTTCCCTGGTTGTATTCATGCCGGAAGTAAGCTACTTCCAGCTCGGGATTCTCTTCTATAAATTTTTTAGCAACTGCCTCCGTATTGTCGGCAGAACAGTCGTTCACAATTACAATCTCCTTTTGAAAATTGCCTATCAGTTCAACGGATCTGAGTTTATCCAGCACATTGCGGATTGTCTTTTCTTCATTGTAGGCAGGTACGATAACCGATAATTTCATCAGGTAATAATAAGAGTGAGACTGTTTAAGAGTGAATCTTTATTGTTTCGGGGTTATACGTTATTCAAAACACAAGGAAGCTGCTCCCAGCAGTCCGGCGTCGTTGGCGAGTGTTGCGCGTTTGATAGTAACGGTTTTCAGGTAATAAGGCGTCAGCCAATACTTGAAACGATCGTTAATAGCCGGCAAAATAAACTCAAATGAGGCAGAAATACCACCACCGATCAAAATTGTTGTGATATCCAGGATCCGGATCATCGAAACCAGCCCTTCGCCCAACAGGTAACCCATGTCGTGGAACACCGCTTTGGCCAGCTCGTCACCCGCCGAAGCAGCAGCTACGAGTCCGGTAGTTGAAATCGTGCCGTCGGCAGGAAGTTGGGTAGTGCCGGTGTAAGCTGCACGC
>CAMLNK010000011.1 GCA_946481035.1 uncultured Dyadobacter sp.
AATGTGCCTGCTTCATGAGCACATCCAATCAGGTCAGGCTCTACCACTTAAAAACAAAGACATGAGAAAGTCATTAAGTATATTCGCAGGCTGTGTGATGGCGTTATTGCTCCTCGCACTGGTACTCATCAAGATAAGATATGGCACAGGAAAATTCTATCCTGACTTCACAGGACGTGTTGCTGCTGATAACCTGAACCTTGAAAAGCTTATATCGCTTGATTACCCGCCTGGAAACATTGCCGTAGCCGAAAACGGCCACGTTTATTTTAATTACCATCCGCTTTGCCGGCCAGGCAGGTTTTCAACTGCAACAGTGTTTGAATCGTACAATGGAAAGCTCTTCCCCTTTCCATCCATTGATGCCCAGAAATGGTTCCGGGGCACATTCGGAATGACAATAGACAGGCAGAACAGGCTATGGCTAATCGAACCGGCTGCACTTGATTTTGAAAAGACCCGGATATGGGCCTTTGATCTTACTACAAGGCAAAAAGTCCATTACCACGAATTTCCAAAAGGCCAGGCGCAATACTCCCAGGACCTGCGCATTTCCGCTGATGGCAAGTATGTGCTGCTGGCCAACCCAGGCGTATTCGAGTTCACTAATTCAACGCTTCTGGCGTACTCGTTAGAGGACCATACCCTCAGGACTGTGCTCGAAGGAGGCAAAATGAACCCTGAAAACTGGTTGATGAAGACAAATGACGGTAGGCCGTACAGGTTAGTTTATGGCTTGCTTAATTTCTGCGGTGGTCTTGACGGAATTGAAATAAGCAAAGATGGCCAATGGTTGTACCTGGCACCAATGTCGGGATCACACTTGTACAGGTTGCCGATGTCAGTAGCTTTGGACGAAAAAGTAAACCCGAAAGAAGCCCAAACACGGTTAGAGGATTTAGGCCAAAAGCCAATGAGTGACGGTATAACCGTTGACAAAGCCGGAAACGTGATCATAACAGATGTTGAGCATGGAGGGCTGGCGTCCCTGCCTCCAGCGGGTGGCAGGGCGTATACGCTTACACGTTCAAAAGATATTCTTTGGGCAGACGGCGTGGCCACCGGGCCGGATAGCAACTTCTATTTTACAGACAGCTATATCCCTGCTTACCTGGGCCAGTTTGCGGCCGCCCCGGATTTGTCAGTCCTTGCAAGTCACAGGCCTTATTTTGTATATCGTTTGAAACAAGGTAAATTGTAGTTAAGATGAAACCGATCGTTCAAATAAAGAGTATTTCTGAAATCAACAGATTTGTAAAAGGGGTCACCAAGCACCCGTTGGTCGCGGTAGTCGATTTTAGCAAGCTTGACGAGCATATCGACGAAGATATCCGTATCAGCTGTGACTTCTATTCGATCATGTTCAAAAATTACTGTGCCAACAAAATACGCTACGGCAGGCAAACTTATGATTTTCAGGAAGGCAGCCTTGTTTGTATAGCTCCAAGACAGGTACTGACAATGGACTCTGAAATTGAAAGGAAAGACAACATGATCGGATGGGGTCTGTTCTTCCATCCCGATCTGGTCAGGGGTGCATCCCTTGGCGGCAAAATGAAAGATTATACGTTCTTTTCCTATGAGACTTCGGAAGCGTTGCACCTGTCCGATAAGGAACAACAAACGCTGTTCGACTGTGTTTCAAAAATACAGTCCGAACTGGAAGAAAATATCGACAATCATAGCCAAAGCCTGATCGTGTCAAACATTGAGGTCCTTCTTAATTACTGCCTGCGGTATTATGGCAGGCAGTTTATTACGCGGAGGAATTCAAATAAAGACGTCGTCTCCCAGGTCAAGGCTTTGTTGAAGGATTATTTTGTGAATGAGAACCTGCACGAGAAGGGACTGCCAACGGTTAAGTACCTGGCCGAGCAGGCACATCTATCACCGAACTATCTGAGTGACCTTTTAAAGAAGGAAACCGGGATGAATACGCAGGACCACATCCATTACTTCCTGATTGAAGAGGCAAAAAATATCCTGCTAAACTCGGATGGCTCAATAAGCGAGATTGCGTATGCTTTGGGATTTGAGTATCCACAATATTTCAGTAAGCTCTTTAAACAGAAGACAGGAACTACTCCACAGGAATTTAGAAATCTCAATTAAGCCAGGGCTAATCTAAAAAGTTGTAAATACAATTTTATCATTTTGTTCGTAGACGCAGAATATTTTGTCTTCTATTGAACTGGCAGCGAGCTTCGGAAACTGCCCTTTTGCAAGTCGGCCCTCCTTTCCATCGGAACCTCTGTACATTATCTCGCCTTTTTGGTGCCATACAACCAGCGGGCCGTGCTGTGTTTCAACTACCGTAGGGGTATTGCCGGTGCCAATTTTTTCTTCTTGCTTACCGGGTTCCGCCTCGAATACTTCGGTTTGGCGCCTCCAAACAGTAGTGACTTTTCCGCTTCCGTCGGCGGAAATATCGCCACCATCCATGGGGCAGCCATCAATCATGAAATCCGTTGACCCGAGTTTTTGTGCCGTGCTGAAATGTTGCCCATAATCCTTTGAGCGGACAATGTACATGTTACGAGCGCCATCCAGTTTGTTCCGAAACATTACATGCAGCACATCCGTCTTATCGATAAACACGGAAGGTTTACAGCAGTCGCAAATGCCTTTTTGTTCTCCCTTATAAATGAGCTGGTTTTTCCCCCAGGTCGCTCCGCCATCTTTTGAAATAGCCCCAAACAGGTTATTATTACCCAAGCGGGTATCTAACCATGCTGTGTAGACCAGATTGCCGTTGCCTGCACATATCTCCGATAGCGCTTCTTTTGCAGTTGAGTCTTTGTCGTTGATCTTTACCGGAGCAGACCAGCTTCCAGGTCCACCGGAAGATCTAATCGCGTACAAGTTCCCGTGATGATCACCAACTGTGACAGTGACGAAATCTTTGGTGGTGGTAATTTGAGGCCCGCGTCCCATTCCCAAACCCATTTGAGAGAATTTTCCAAGTAAAGATGGCGTGGAGAATGATTTTCCGCTGTCTGTCGAAAAAATATAATAAAGCAGCCGGTCATTGCCGTTTTTTAAGCCATAGACAATATGTATGATACCCTTTGAGTCGACACTAATTTCAGGCTGAGCGCCCACAGCCAATTCTTTTTCGGGTATCCCCGCAGAGGACTGCCTTTTTTCTTTAATCGTCGCTACGAGAAGCGGAACGGCAAAGAGGGCGATTAATAGCTTGTATAGAAACATGATTTTTGAAAGTGATCTTTTTACATCTAACATGGGTAAGATAAAACGGATGGTGATTTACTTCCGAGCGTAAAAAATCCAATAATTATGCAATAGCCGGCAGTAATTATGTAGAAAAACCTGGTAAGCAAGGTGCAATATTTGCACCTTCGAGATATATACCGGATATGAAAGAATGTGTTTTATTTTTACTGATCTTGGTCGGCCAGCTGTTTGGAGCTGGCGCGGGCTTTGCATGCAGTAAGAAGCACGTCACTAAAATCAGCTCTGTTTCGCACAGGGTTGCTCATAAAAAGGCCTGTTGCACGAGGCACCGGTACTATGGGTCGTGCAATCGCAGCAAACAGTGTGGTCATAATTGCGGTCAGTCCGGCTGCGATTGCGCGCACGCAGCGAGCGCATATGCATTGAAAACGCAACCGGCCGGTTTGGTCATTACCGTATTTGATTCCATCGATAGTACTTCATGCTGGTTTTTCCGGCAGTCGGCGCCGAAGCCGGTCTACCTTTCTCTTTGGACGCCTCCCAATATAGGTTGTTAAGTTGTCTGACGCCACAGGTACGCCCTTTCGGGACTGATGCCTGACGGAGGCTTTTCATGTATTTAACAACCCGAAATTCTATTCCAATGAAATCAATAAAGCTATTGATGGCAATGGTCCTATTGCTATCCACCCTTTTGTCATACGCCGACATCAAGAACCTTCAAACAGAAAACGTGAAAATTGCCGGCGCGTGCGCTCAATGCAAGAAAGGAATCGAAGCCGCCGCATTCCAAAAAAATATATCCGAGGCATCCTGGAACAAGGATACAAAAATAGCCGCTATCAGCTACGACAGTAAGAAAACCTCCCTGGATGCCGTATTGAAAAAGATCGCACTGGCCGGGTATGATAATCAAAATTACCTGGCCCCCGATGATGCTTATGCCCGCCTGGACGAATCTAACCGATATGAGCGTGCAATGAAGCGCCCGGCCGCTGCTCATGAAAAAATGAGCGCTCATCAACATGGACATGACGCTGGCAAAAGCCCAATTGACCAGGCTGTGCCGTCAGCCGATGATCCGCTGAAGCCGGTTTTGAATGCTTACTACGCTGTGAAGGATGCGTTGGTCGCTTCTGATGGAGCCGCCGCCGCCTCGAAAGCAGATAACCTGGTGAAAGCGCTTAAAGCGGTAAAAATGGATCAACTCGGAAGCGAGCAGCATACAGTTTGGATGAAAGTGATGAAAGACCTGGACTTTGATGCCGAGCATATTGCCGAAACGAAGGATGTAGGGCATCAGAGGGATCATTTTACTTCTCTGTCCGATAACATGTACAAGCTCATTAAATCGGGTAAACCAACCGAGCCGGTTTATTATCAACATTGCCCGATGGCCAAGGAGGGGAAAGGTGCCAATTGGCTCAGCCAGGAATCTGCAATCAAAAATCCTTACTATGGCGCGCAGATGCTGAATTGCGGCAAAACAACTGAAACAATCAAATAACCAAGGCCGTCATAGCGAAACGGCATAAATCATACGATTTATGCCGTTTCGCTATGACGGTGCAATCTTATAACCACCTACACACGATGGATTTATTGAGAGTCCTCATTTTTAAGGCTAAGTTATCGCTGGCTATCCTAATGCTAAGTTCGGGGCTGATATACGGCCAGAAAGTCGTCCGCTATGATCTGTACGTGAAAGACACAACCGTGAACTTTACGGGAAAGCCAAAACGTGCCATTGCAGTAAATGGACAGATCCCCATGCCGACTTTGACTTTCACCGAGGGAGACACAGCCGAGATTTACGTTCATAATGAGCTCGACGAAGAAACGTCATTGCATTGGCATGGGTTGTTCCTGCCCAACAAATATGACGGGGTGCCCAATCTCACGCAGATGCCCGTCAAGCCTCATTCTACTCACTTGTATCGGTTTCCGATTATTCAGCACGGTACGCACTGGTACCATAGCCATACCGAGTTGCAAGAGCAAATCGGTATGTACGGATCAATGATCCTTAACAGGAAGAAAGAACCCGAAATACCCACTGTGCCTATTATCCTGAGCGAATGGACAGACATGAACCCCAAAAACGTCCACCGGATGCTTCACAATGCCAGTGATTGGTTTGCGATACAAAAAGGGGCAACCCAGAGCTATTCGGAAGCGGCTGGCCAGGGCTATTTGAAAACCAAACTAGGCAATGAATGGAAACGGATGACGGCAATGGATGTCAGCGACGTTTATTACGACCGTTTTCTGATCAATGGAAAAAACGAAAGCCAGCTTAGTCAATTCAAGCCGGGAGATAAGGTCCGGCTCAGGATTTCAAATGGCGGGGCATCGACCTACTTCTGGCTTACTTATGCGGGAGGTAAAATGACCGTGGTCGCTACGGACGGTAACGATGTGGAGCCGGTCGACGTGGATAGATTAATCATAGCGGTCTCGGAGACCTACGATGTCATTCTTACAATTCCGGCCACCCCTGAGGGGACTGAGCCGGTATCTTTTGAATTCCTGGCTACATCCGAGGACCGCACCAAGTCGGCATCCTTATACCTGGGCGCGGGCGTGAAGCAACTTGCCTCGCCATTACCGAGACTCAAATATTTCGAAGGTATGAAGATGATGAACGGCATGATGAAAATGAATGGTAACCTGGATGATATGGGAATGAATATGAGCCTGAATCAGATGGATATGAATGTGGTCATGTACCCCGAAATTACAGGCCCGCTGAAAACCAAAAAGCAGAGTGCAGAGAGCAAGAACGAAATGGACAACATGAAAATGGAGGATCAGGATAAACCAGAAAAAGACAAGCATGCAAAGCACAATATGTACAATAGCAATGCATTGTCTTCGATAACGACCCTGAACTATGCCATGCTCGCATCGCCTGAAAACACATCTTTACCTAAAAACTCACCGGTAAAAGAGTTGCGATTCGTGCTCACAGGTAATATGAACCGGTACGTGTGGAGTGTGGACAATAAAGTTGTCTCGGAAAGGGATAAGATCCTGATCAAAAAGGGTGAAAACGTTCGTATGATCATCTATAATAATTCCATGATGCGCCATCCCATGCACCTTCATGGCCACGATTTCAGGGTGCTTAACGGAAAAGGTGCGAATGCGCCCATGAAAAACATCATAGACATCATGCCAATGGAAACCGATACGCTTGAATTTGCCGCTACCGAAAGTGGCGACTGGTTTTTCCATTGCCATATCCTGTACCACATGATGAGTGGGATGGGGGCGATTTTTTCCTACGAAAATTCGCCTGCGAATCCTGAGATTCCAAATCCCAGGCTAGCGCAGCGCAAGTTGTTTGCCGATGACCGGGAATTCCATTTCATGGCCGAAAACGACTTTGCCAGCAATGGAAACGACGGAGAAGCGATGGTTCAAAACACGCGCTGGAGCATCGGCTCAGAGTGGAGATTGGGCTGGAACGACCATCACGGGTACGAAGTAGAGACCCATTTGGGCCGGTACATCGGGAGAATGCAGTGGCTGATGCCATTCATCGGGTTTGATTGGCGATATCGGAAAATGGGAATGGATGAAGTCGAAAAGAACCTGTTCGGGCAGCGCAATACAAAGGATATGCGATCGCTTTTCAGCGCGGGTGTTAATTACGTTTTGCCCATGCTGGTAACAGCGCAGGCGGAGATTTTTACGGATGGAAACGTGAGGTTTCAGTTGGAACGCATGGATATCCCGCTCTCCAAGCGGCTTAGAATGAACTTGATGATCAATACGGACAGGGAGTATATGGCGGCCGTCAGGTATATATTTACCCGGTATATTGGGGCTACGGCTCATTACGACAGTGATATGGGATTCGGGGTCGGACTGACACTGAATTATTGAAAATAAGTGCAAGCACATGATAAAATGATCTGATTATGGAACATCATCACCACCATGGCCATCATTCAAACAAAAAAACGGAACACGCTGATCCAATGAAGTCACATGACAGCGTGGATCATTCCCAACACGAAGGTAATCGTGGTGACCATGGTGCGCATGATAAGCACGCCGGACATCACACGACAGACTTTTTGAAGAGGTTTTGGATATGTCTTGTCGTTACAGGCCCCATTCTATTGCTATCCCACATGATCCAGGAGTGGGCTGGTATCGATTTGCGGTTTCCAGGGGACCAATATCTTCTTTTGGCGCTTAGCAGCATCGTCTATTTCTATGGAGGTTGGCCTTTTCTGAATGGCTTGATTGGTGAGTTGAAAAGTAAGGCTCCGGGCATGATGACGCTGGTTGCCGTGGCGATTACCACGGCATATGTTTACAGCGTGGCTGTCGTGTTTGGGCTTGAAGGGATGGACTTTTTTTGGGAACTCGCGACTTTAGTCGATATCATGCTCATCGGACACTGGCTTGAAATGAAATCACAAATGGCTGCTTCGCAAGCGTTGGAATCGCTTGTTGCTCTTCTTCCTTCTATCGTTCACGTTGAAAGGGATAAGCAAATCACCGATATCCCGTTGAAAGACCTTCGGAAAGGCGATATTCTGTTAGTCAAACCAGGGGAAAAGGTTGCCGCTGACGGATCTGTCATTGATGGTTCTTCCTATGTGAACGAAAGCATGCTTACGGGGGAAAGCATTCCTGTTCAAAAGCAACAGGATGATAAGGTGATAGGCGGTGCGATCAATGGTGATGGCATTTTAAAAGTCCGCGTCACTGGGGCAGGGGATGACAGCTATCTGAATAAGGTGATCAATATGGTAAAGACGGCACAAGGTGCCAAGTCGAACACCCAGAACCTGGCCGATAAAGTAGCAGCATGGTTGACATTGATTTCAATCACTGTCGGCGTCGTTACTTTTATTGTCTGGTATACGAGCGGCGAAAATCTGGCATTTGCCCTCGAAAGGATGGTTACTGTAATGGTAACATCTTGTCCTCACGCACTCGGAGTCGCGATTCCACTGGTCATCGCGATATCTACAACGCTTTCGGCGACACATGGCCTGTTAATACGGAACCGTACCGCATTTGAGAACGCCCGGAAGCTGACTACCATCATTTTTGATAAAACAGGCACACTTACCACCGGCTCTCATGAAGTACAGCAAATTATTCCGACATCGAACCAGCTCTCTTCCAGTCAGATATTGCAGTATGCTGCGGCTTTACAGCAGAATTCGGAGCATCATATTGCGCATGGAGTAATCAGGGAGTTGAAACGCCAGGGCCTTGAGCTGTGGGCGTCGACCGATTTCAATTACATACACGGTGTCGGGGTGAGTGGTGTGGTGAACGGCAAGAAGGTCGTCGCCGCTGGACCTAACTATTTCAGGACTGAAAACAAGCCTGTGCCAACCATTCCTGAGGAAGTCGATCAAGCTACCGACACGGTGAATTTCATTATGATCGATGGAGAAGTAGTTGGTATGATCAGTTTTGCGGACAGCATCCGCGAAAGTGCTGCGCAGGCCATTTTGGAATTGAAAAAGATGGATATCAAATCGTTTCTTCTGACGGGAGACAATGAAAAAATTGCCCAGTCTGTCAGCCAAAAGTTAAACATGGACGGCTACCTGGCCAACGTGCTACCCCATGAGAAGCAGGAAAAAGTTAAAGAGTTCCAGAATAAAGGGGAGGTCGTGGCAATGACAGGTGACGGGGTAAATGACGCGCCAGCACTTGCTCAGGCAGACGTCGGAATTGCTGTCGGTTCCGGAACCGACGTCGCGGCAGAAACGGCAGACATTATCCTGGTCAATAGCGATCCCATGGATGTAGTTCAAATGATCACATTTGGGAGGGCCACTTATCAGAAAATGGTGCAGAACCTGGCTTGGGCAATAGGATACAACGTAGTGGCAATCCCCCTGGCCGCGGGGGTCTTGCATCCATCTTTCATGTTGAGCCCGGCAATGGGCGCTGTGTTGATGAGCGCATCCACCATTGTGGTTGCCATTAATGCAAAGCTTTTGCGGGTAATACCGGATGAGTATTAGGGACATCCACTTTTCGTGCATATGCTCATGCTTCCCTACTTACGGTTATGTTTAGTGATGCCCATAAGAGGGAAATAACAGTGAAGTACTTTCTTTTGTAAAGGCTATATTGTTGCTGGTCTATCGGTAGGTCCCCGGCCTGTTTTGATAATGGCATATGCTGTTTCCAGGGAGATCTTTATCTGATCTATCCTGACGGGTTTGGACAGATAATAATTCATGCCGGCCAGTGAACACACCTCCCTGTCTTCCTGCATGGCGTTTGCCGTCATTGCCACGATAAATGGTTGCTCCATTTGCTGAGCGCGTATCCGGCGTGTCGCTTCCAGGCCGTCCATTTCCGGCATTTGAACGTCCATAAAAACAACATCGAATTTTTTTGTCGTAACCTGCTCGATCGCTTCCAGACCATTTCTACTGATTGCAGCATCGTAGCCCAGCTTTTTGAGAATATTAAGAAACAATTTCTCATTGATGGCATTGTCCTCTGCAATCAGGATTTTCAACGGATAGCGTTCCGCAAATTCCGTTGAGAGCATCGGTGAAACCGTTTGTCGTGAGCCCATAGTGGATGGGCGCTGCGGTTTTAGCTGCATTTGAATTATTTCGCCCAGATGGTGATGCCTGACCGGTTTGGTCAAGATCGCAGCAAATAGCTCCTTATGCTTGTTGCCGGAAGCATCACCCACCGAGCTAAGTAAGAATATGGGAAGCCCAGGGTATTTCCGATTTATTTTTTCGGCCAGCTCGATGCCGTCCATTTCGGGCATCTGATGGTCGGTGATTACCAGATCAAAAGCAGAGCCGCCACCTAATATGTCCAGCGCCTCCTTTCCCGACGAAGCCAGCACAGGCCGCAGCTTCCACTGGGTCATCTGGGTTTGTAAAATGCGCAGGTTAGTCATATTGTCGTCCACCAACAGTATCGTTTTCCCTTCATTGCCGTTGGTACTGAACACCACATATTGCCGGGTTGGCTGCGTACCGACTTTCACAATGATCGTAAAATCAAAAGCGGTACCTTTACCCACAGCGCTTTCTACGCCGATATCGCCGCCCATCAGTTTTACAAGTCGCTGGCTAATGACGAGTCCCAGCCCTGTTCCGCCATATTTTCGGGTATGGGAGGAGTCAACTTGCGAAAATGAGACAAACAGACGGTCTAGCTTGTCTGCGGGAATACCAATACCTGTGTCGAGCACCGTAAAATGTAGTTCTATTTCCTGATCATTGATCGTCTGCGATAGCTGAACACCGACAAAGATTTCGCCATGTTCTGTGAACTTGATGGCGTTTCCAACCAGGTTGATCAGTATCTGCCTCAGCCGCTGACTGTCCCCGACAATCTGATTAGGTACAAGCGGGTCGATTTCATATACAAGATCGAGTCCTATTGTGGCCGCTTTTAAGGAAAAAAGATCCAGAACGGCTTCAATGCAATCTCTCAGATCGAAGCTGGCCGCTTCCAGCTCCATGTTACCGGATTCTATCTTAGAAAAATCAAGAATATCGTTAATTACTGTCAGTAAGCTGTTCCCGCTTTCAACAATAGTTTCCGTGTATTCAGCCTGTTCGGGTGTTAGCTCTGTTTGCGAGAGCAGCGCCGCCATGCCGATTACTCCGTTCATGGGAGTCCGGATTTCATGGCTCATAGTGGCTAAAAACACGCTTTTGGCCATGTTGGCTTTTTCAGCCTCCTGTCTGGCTTCGTGTTCCTGTTCATTTTGTTCTTTCAATCTCAGGTTAAGTTCCTGCAACCGCTCCGATTGCGTCAGCAGTTCCTCCTTTTGGTCAATAACTTCTTTCGTTCTTTCTTCGACCTGTTTTTCCAACAGCTTCTTTTGCTCTCTGATTACGCTTACGCGTATTCTGTGCGCCAGATAAACCGTTGCCATGACCAGTAGGGAGGCTAGTATCCTGAACCACATGGTACCCCAAAAAGGGGGGGATATATAGACCTGGACATCGCTCCCGGCCTGGTTCCACAATCCGTCGTTGTTAGCCGCTTTTACGTGGAAAACATAGTAGCCCGGATCCAGGTTTGTGTAGGTAGCCCTTCTGGAAGTACCACTGTAAATCCACCCCTTGTCAAAACCTTCCAGCCGGTAAGCATATTGGTTTTTCTCCGGCATAGTGTAGTTTAAGGCTGCAAATTCAAATGTAATAGCAGACTGTTCATAAGACAGGTTGATCTCCCGGGCCAGGCTGATATCTTCTGAAATGGCTGCTTTGCCATTCCCAATCGGGGCACTTTTGTTGAATATGAGAAAATCGGTGAGGCATACCGGCGGCACATAATTGTTATCGGGCATCTTATGTGGGTAAAAGGTCACAAAACCTTTTAAACCGCCGAAGAACATTTCGCCGTCGCCGGCCTGAAAAAAAGAGTTCGCCTTGAACTCAGTTCCCGGTATTCCGTCCGACAGTCCGAAATTCCGGAAAGTCTTGGTCGGCGGATCAAATCGTGAGATGCCATTGTTGGTACTAAGCCATAAACGGCCCTGGCGGTCTTTCATAATCCCGTAAATCACATTGCTTGCCAGGCCGTTCTTTTCAGTGTAGGTGGTAAAAGTCCTGGATTGAACATTGAAATAATTCAGCCCGCCTCCCAGAGTTCCTATCCATAAGTTGCCATGATCCGCCTGCTCAATGGTTAGAATTTTGTTGTTAGAAAGCGAGGCGTCATTGCCCTCGATGTTCTGATAACGCGTAAAATGGGTTCGGTCGGGACTCAGAAGGTTCAGCCCGCCAAAAGTGCCTACCCAGATCCTGCCCTGGCTGTCCTGAAAAACTTTGGTGACTATATCGCTGGCGATCGTAGTGCGATCCGACGGGCTGTGGCGGTAGTGTGTGATTTTCTCCGTTTTAGAATTATAAAATTCGAGGCCGCCCTTCCAGGTTCCCAGCCATATGTCGCCGGCACGATCTGTGAAAATATTATTTACATCCGATATGGCAAGACTGAACGGATCATCCAGGTGGGGAGTATGATGATCGAATTTTCCTGTTCTGGTATTAAAAAGATCAAATCCACCCATATGATAGGCAATTCCCAGCACATTCTGGGAGACCCGCACAATCGATATCGGGTAGTCATTGGCAGGTGAATTCGGGTTAGTCCGGTCGTGCCTGTATGTGGTAAACTTCTTTGTTGTCCGGTCAAACAAGTTCAAACCGCCGCCGTCGGTGCCTATCCAGACTTTGTTTGGGTCAGTGTCGCCACAAATGGCAAGCACCAGATTGCTGCTCAAAGTATTGTGAGCCCGCTCATTTTTACTGTAAAATGTAAATTTCTTGCCGAATCGAGGCAGAAAATTGACGCCTCCCGCATAAGTGCCGATCCACAAGTTGTCGGCTCGGTCCCGGTAGATGCAGTAGACCGAATTGTCACTAAGAGAGCGCTTGTCTTCCTCGTCATGCCGGACAGTGGAAAAGATGTTTGTGGCTGGATTGTAAATGCTTATCCCGCCGTTCTCAGTGCCTATCCACAGCTTGCCATCCCTGTTTTCCGCGATTGAAAGAACATCATTGTGTGCAATACCGGAAGCGTCATCGGGATTATGCAGGAACGTGCGGAATGAATGGGTCTTGGGTTGATACAACGACAAGCCGCCACCGCGTGTGCCGACCCATATATTGCCTTTTGAATCTTTGAACAATGCCTTGATCCAATTTGATTTCAGGCTTCTGTCGTTACTTTCGGTGAAATAGCCCTTGTACCTGGCCGTTTCAGGGTCGAACTCGTACAAACCAAATTCGGTCCCGATCCACAGTGTGCCATCGTTGCTTTCGACTATCCGCGAGATGTTGGCCGGATGCTTATACCTGCGGTTTTCGTCTACGCGCAGGTAGATTTTGAGCGTATTTTTCTTAAAATCGAATAACAACAAACCATGGTTGGTACCCAGCCATAATCTGCCTTTACTGTCCTGAAAAATATCGTTTATGCTATAATTGGCTTTTGGGTCAAGATAGTGTTCAAACCTGTCCTTTTCCCTGTTAAACAGGTTCAGGCCACTGGTTGTGGCGATCCACAGATTGCCGTCCCTGTCTTCAAGCATGTCCAGGATATAGCTGTCGTTAATACTGGTGCTATCGGCCTTGTTATGTTTGTAGTGCTTGAAAGTGTATCCGTCGAATCTGTTGAGCCCATCCTCGCTACCAAACCAGATGAATCCCTTTTTATCCATCAGGATAGATCCGATATGACTTTGGGATAATCCCTGATTGGTGGTCAACTGCTCGAAACTAAAATCCTGGGCACTGATCACCCTGGGCAAAATCGTTGAAAATAGCAGCGTTATCAAAAATGTGACACAATTCAATCTCATTGGCCGGTTGCATAGTCGCTAATTAGTAACTAAATGTAGGAATTTTACTACGTTATATAAAAAATAGTTCTGTAATCACCCTGCTGGTATCATGGCCGGTCGGGCGCGCTTTGCCTTGTTGGGAGGCTGAATTAATTGCTTATCTTGGTGACAGAAACTAATCTGCATTAAATATGCGTCTCGACAATAACAACTTCTTCGCCAATCGACCAGCTTCTCAAATCAAAGAAGCTCGGCGCGCAATTAGAAAACAGGTAATTGCTGAGTACCAGACCGAACTTTACCGATCAATCGGCTGGCGAAAATACCTGGTTAGGTTCAGGGTCAACATCATTACCGAGATCAGATACCGGGGCATTCTTTTCATGGGCGCCGCGGGATTTGCGGAAGGCAATTCTACTACTACTACGGCAGGCGAACTGTGAGACCCCGCGAATCAATTCTGGCAGAAAAGTGGATCTACATTGTGAATTTCGACGCGAGGTTGGCTCAAAACAAACACGATCTTAACTAACAACTTCCTATCATAAATCATCCAGGGGTGCAGTAATGCGAATACTCTGAAATTGCTTGCAATTTGTACGACCGAAGAGGTGGCGCGCAGGATCACAAGGTCGAGCGGGCACAAGTCCCCCCATGCTGAAACCGATGAGATCAATTCGTTCGCTCTCTTGGGTGTTTTCCCGAATGTAAAGGTCTAGTTGTTCTGCAAGCGCCTCAATCGGCTTGGTGCCGTTACTGGGCAGTAGCGACGGAATCAAAACCTTCCAACCAGGCGAATTTAAACGCCTCTGACCGCTAACTAAATAGACTCCACGGGTGCGACTTTCTATGAATATTTTATTATATAATTGTACTAGCCAGTTCCAGGGCAATTGGCCACCTACACTCTATTATAACATCTCGTTATACCGCCACACACCACAGCATATCTGGTAACTTCGGATTATTCTTTAATAAGCGCTTTCTTTTGTTACAAGAGTTTTTTGTCTAATCAGCTTTTACAATGGGAAGTTTGACAAAAAAAGACAAGACAGCCAATTCCGGCCTGGAAAGAGCCAGGGCAATTCCCCCTAACACGGCTCCCGGCACGACAGCAACCGTTGAAATTACTATCAATGGGGCCGTTTCAGGCAACGTATACCTGGGTTGGCAACTTTGTGCATGCAGCATCCGCATCTCAAATCAGCCTCAAACCCCTTTAAATGTTACCCTGAAAAACAAAAGCACGGCAGGCGGCGGGCAGATACGGTTCCGCACTACCTACACCGGGGCGGCACAGGATACCCTGGCTGTAACCTTGCCGGGGAACGGCACACCCGTCAATTTCTTCATC
>CAMLNK010000012.1 GCA_946481035.1 uncultured Dyadobacter sp.
ATCGTTCTTGATGTCGGACAGCTTTTTCTGTCGCATGATGGTCCGCAGCATGAATACGAAACAGCCCGTTGTAAGCAACAAAAGCAGCAGGGAACAGCCCAGCAGCCAGCCCATTCGCTTCAATAAATACGGAACGGGCGTATCGAAAGTAGCCTGGACGAACAAATGCCGCACGGGATTGATCGGCAACGGCAAAGTCCTGAACCGGTCATCGCTTTGCCTCCTCAGACCATTAAAAATGATCACATTATTGGCCCCCGGTTTTGGAAGGATATACAGTGTATCGAGCAAAAACGCCGCGTGAATGTTTCTCCTCGCCAATTCGGTCTGATAGGCTGCATAGATTTTCTTCAAGTCGACCCGACCGCCTTGCTTCCATTCCTGTACAACAAATCTGGAAATACGGCGCGCAAGCGTATCGGCCGGTGCAACGATGGCGCTATCGTTGTTGAACTGGTAATAAAACCGCGACCCTTCGCCGCTCCGAACGCCCAACCGTCTGACCACCACGCGTGCATCCCTACGCGGTTGCCCAGGAACATTTTTAGGAATTTTGCCGCCAGGAGGTTCGCCAGGAACGTCGCCGCCGGAAGGTTTGGAGGGAATCAGAACACGCGCATTGTCAAGCTGCTGCCCTTCAACAACCTGAAACAATGCATCCTGAACCACATTCGCGAACTGCTGCCGGTTGAGCCGGTAGGTTGTCAGAAGCCAATATCCCTGAAATGCATTGATCGCGACAATGCAGGCGGTCATGAGCCAGAAAATGGAGCGGATACGGCGGTTCGTCATACCGCAAAGCTAAGCTTTCCGGCCGGATGATTTCCCGCACCTTAACACTATTTAACACAAAATAGCATTGATTAATAAGGCATTCTAGCGTAAAAACGAAATGGCCGGCATTTCCTTACGATGAAAGATTTTGACACCGTCCAGCTCCCTCACCAGGCGATAATGCCGCTGCACGTACTCCCGCACTACCGGCACCTGGTCGTGCGGCAGAAACAGGTGGCCCCGTTCGGAGTATTCCGGTATCATCGCTTCCACGAAGATTTTCGGCTTATTCTCTTCCATATCTTCCACAAAATCACGGGTCCAGTTTGGAATAAGCGGCGATTTCATCGAAAAGTGGAAAGTGTGTACGTCCCGGTAACCCATGGGCCGCTGTGCGTTCACCAGTAGCCCGTCGCGCCAGCCCCATACGACCACCGGGTCGGACGAGCGGGTGTACCGCACGATGTGGCCCACTACTTTTTCGTCGATCCCGTTCCGTTTGTCATAGGCCACGCCACCGTCGAGGTATTTGAGGCTCACGGCCGTTTGTGCAATGCCACCAAGCAGTAGCAAGCCGACGGCATATTTCTGAATCCGTGGCTCGCAAACCGAGAGAAATAATGCATTGAATATCAGTAGCGGGACAAATAGGAAGAGTTTATAATGCTCAAAATTGTTGCCCGATTGCAACACGGCGTAAATGCTCAGCAGCAAAAACAAAAAGGTAAAAACGAATGGTATCCAGTTTGCTTTGAACTCGGAACTCCATTTTTTGAAAGACAGGACCGGCAATGCAAAAGCCATTCCGGCGAGTGTGAGTACATAAATACCTGAGCTCGTTGCATAGAAAATGAACGGAATCACGCGGAAGGGGCTGAACCGCTCCGCAATGGGCATGGATGAGAACTGCGTCGTGAAAGAATAATAAAAGTAGTTCCAGAAATAGTTATTCCAGAACACATCCAGTTTGCCCCTCAAACCATAAAACACATTGACCAGAACGGTCGGAAAAAGGCAGCCCACGATCAATGCGGCCATATTCCCCCAATCCTTTCGCTGCGCCATGGCGAACAGCAAAAACGCCCCGGTCAGTAATCCCATGGGCGCATTTTGAAATTTGGCGTACACAAGGCTTCCGAGCAATATGCCCGCGGCCGTAGCAATCGCCGGACTTGACCATCGGCGATACACGTACAAAAAGAACAATGCGACGCCCGCCGTGACCATGAAAATGCTGTTATGCTCGGAATTGTAGGCGGCGAAAATGTGACAAATCGTACCAAGAAAAAGCGCCAGGCTCCAAGTCATCACCACACTGAGGCTTTTGCCGGCAAACAGCTTAAATATCTGATACAGGCATAGCACCGTCCCTGTCCAGAGCAGCAGCCCGATGATTTCGGCGCTGCTGTAATTGACCGGCATGCCTGCCCAGGAACCGGCCAGGAGCGGAAATACCGTCAACGGCCGGGCGTCGGTGTAATTGAGTAATGTCCAGAGTTTGTCGGGGTAATGGTTGATGGCTATCACCGCACTAAGCCAGGTACTTGTATCGATATCATATTCTCTGTTGCGTAAAAAGGGGATTCTCACAGCCCACACCAGCAATAGCATGGCAGCGATCATAACGGTGGCGTCTTTCCCGGAAACTTTGCGCCTGGAGTCATTGATATATATCCTATAAACCCACAAAGTCGATAGGAAAAAGACAACAAACAGAAATAGTTTGAAGTAGAGGTTATAAACCATTAGTAAACAGAGGGTTGCTTAGTTGAGTTTGTCAAACTAATATAGGGCGTACCGTTTGATAATGCACAATAAAATGTGATTTTTTTTAGTTTTCGGCTCAAAACCGGCAGCATGAGCATGTTTAATTGAACTCTGGCGGGATTTACTGTTAACACTACTTAACATTAAATAGCAGAACCTTACAAACCGTCACCTGACCTTTGAACCATCAAATCAAAACCACGGTGACATTATGAAAAAGCTCCTTTTAATGGTCGCGCTGCTCTTTGCGGCCGCCCCTTACCTGCTCGCACAAACTTCCGGGCAAATCAATTATGAAGTCGTACGTAAGATCGACCAGTCGCGGTTACGCTTCATGGTAAACGGTGAAGAAGTGAGACAGGGCGACCCCAACTTCCCGACCGACGTTCCCGACACGCGCACCATCGGACAGAAAGTGTTCTTTGCCGGAAACTTCGTTCGCGAAAGCCGTGACGAAGAAAATATGATGCTGAGAGTCAGGCAGGAACCGGGCGGCATCCCGCAAACGACCAATGCCGGACGTCCATTTGAAGAATATGTGGTCATCGACATTGCGGGTCAGAAGATCCTGACGTTCGTGACCGTCGGCAAGGACAAAGAAGCCCATACCTACAAAACCGAAGCGCCGATAGAACCTGCCGGCGGATGGCAGCCCACACAGCAGACGAAGAAGATTGCAGGCTATTTGTGCCAAAAAGCGGTGGTCAACTTTAATAAAGAACCTTATTCCGTCTGGTTTACGACCGAATTACCATTCCGCTACTCGCCTGTACCCGCGCTTACGCCCGAAAAAGGAGTTGTACTGCTTGTCGAAGGAAGCCGCGAGCAGTTCAGGGCTACGAAAGTAAACCTGGGCAAAGTCGATGACAAATCCGTACAACCTGATATTCAGGCAGAAAGCGTGAGCCAGGAGCAAATGAAGGACATCCGTCAGAAAGCGATGGCCGATTTTCACCAAAAAATGGGACCGGGCGGTGGAGGCATTTAAACTGATCGTCTGTCTGCTGCTGCTTTCGCTCTCGCCTGTGTTTGCGCAAAAAGTTACCCCGGCGGGTGAGATCAGCGGTGCCGTGGTCGACTCGGCTTCGCGCAAGCCCCTGAGGATGGCGTCCGTCTCGCTCCTGCACGCACGGGACTCCGCATACGTAACCGCGACGACCACCGGGGGTGACGGCGATTTCCATTTCCGAAAAGTGACGCCTGGCTCTTACCGGCTGCTGGTCACTTTTATGGGATACAAAAATATTTCCCTGCCCGTTACCGTAAACCGCGATGCTCCGGCGAACCTGGGAACGCTGCTTATGACCGAGCAGGGCACCCAGCTCAACGAAGTGGTAATCAGGCAGGAAGCCGCGCCGGTGACGATCAGGCAGGATACCGTCGAATTCAATGCAGGTTCGTTTAAAACGCAGCCGAATGCGCAGGTGGAGGAACTGCTGCGCAAGCTGCCGGGCGTCGAGGTAGGCCGCGACGGCTCCATTAAAGCCAATGGCCAGGCCGTGAACAAAGTGCTCGTGGATGGTAAACCGTTTTTTGGCAACGACCCTAAAATGGCGACGCGTAACCTACCCGCCGACATTGTCGACAAGGTCCAGATGTACGACCAGTCCTCCGATCAATCGCAGTTTTCGGGTGTGGACGACGGCGACCGCGAGCGGACCATCAACATTACCATTAAGAAAGACAAAGGAAAGGGCTATTTCGGGCAGAATGCATTAGGCGCTGGCCCCAGGGCGGGCGAGCAGTCGCCGCGGTACGAGGCCAGGCTGAATGTAAACCGTTTCAACAACCACAATGGCGGGCCTAACAGGCAGGTTTCGGTCATTGGACAGGCCAACAACCTGAACCAGCAGAATTTCAACATGTCCGAAGGAGGCGGCGGGCCACAATTTATAGGTCGGCCGGGAGGCGACGATGGCGGACCGGCCGCGCCTTCCAACATCACCGAGGTAGCCGCATTGGGCGCCAACTATCGGACAGAAAGCAATGCAGTGAGGTGGGGCAAGCGCTCCGAAATGGCCGCCAGCTATTTCGCCAGCCGTGCCGTGACCACCACTGACCAGCAAAGCCATCGCGAAAACATTCTGCCCGGCCAGTCGTTCCTGACCGACCAAAGCAATTATTCCAAAAACACCATGCTTACCCACCGGATCAACGGCCGCTTCGACCTACCGATCGATTCGCTGACCAGCCTGCGGTTTACACCGAATATCAACTTCCAAACGAAAGACCTGCTGACCAAAAGCAGCAGTTATTCCTACCGGTCGCTAACGGATTCCCTCAATAAGGGCCTTACCAACTACGACCTGCACGGGAACGGACTGAACGGGTACAATAACCTGCTGTTCATGCGCAAATTCCGAAAGGAGGGCCGGTCGCTGTCCGCGAACCTCAATTCAGTCCTGACCACAGGCAATACAACCGCATATAACCGTTCGGACAACACTTTTTTTGATACGCTGACAACTGAGCCGCAAAGGATCGATCAGCGTAATGCGCAAAACCAGTTTGCATTGCAAAACACGGTGAATGTTTCTTTTACAGAACCCATTTCCTTCACCCAGAAGCTGGAACTCAGGTATGCGTACAGCAATAATTTCGGCAAGCTGCTTCGAAATGTGGCCAACAAAAGCGAGGAAACGGACCAATACGACCAGCCGAATGTTTCTTTGAGCAGGAATTTCGCCAATACCTTTGAAACCAACCGGCTGGGTGCCACTTTCCAGACGCGGCGCTTGCGCTACACCATCGCGTTGGGCGCGGATGCGCAACTGGCGTCCCTGCGGCCCGTCGACAGGTCGACTGACGCCGGTTACCAGTCACGATATGTGTATTTCATGCCTAATGCGCTTTTCTCGTACACTTTCCGCGGCAACAAGAACCTACGCCTGCAATACCGAACGCGTGTCGTTTCGCCCGGCATTACCCAGCTGATACCCATTGCCGACAACTCCAATCCGCTCAATATCAGCATCGGAAACCCGGCTTTGCGGCCCGAGTACTACAATAATCTCACCCTTACATTCAGCATTTCGTCCCGGGGCGGGACTGATAACCTGTTTGTATTCAGCAGTTTCAACCAAAGTAATAACCGCATCGGAGTATCCACACGTACCGACGAATCGGGCGTGCAAGTCACTACCCCAATCAACACGAGAGGGTTTATGTCGGGAACCGGGTTTATATCAGTAGGAAAAAAGATCGAACCGCTGCACCTGACCGTCAACCTGAGTACGCAGGGAAACCTCGCACGTAATACAAACCTCATCAACGAATCGGATAACGTGACAACATCGACCTCTATCGGCCAGGGCATCCGCCTGCAATCCGATTACAACGGCCGGATCGACTATGGGCTGAGCGCGCGGGTTACCTACCAACAGGCGCGGTATTCGCTTTTATCCCAACAAAATATGCAGTACTGGTCGCAATACGCTACCGCGGATGTGCATTGGCAGCTACCCGGAAATGTGGTCCTCACCACCGACCTTACCTACACCGGCAATACCGGCCGGGCCGAGGGATACAACCAGCGTTTCCTCCTCTGGAATGCGTCGGTTGCCAAGCAATTTCTGCGTACCAAACAAGCCGAGGTCCGCTTGCAGGTGTTCGACCTCCTCAACCAGAACCGCAGCCTGGTGCGGAATACGGGCGATGCCTACATTGAAGACGTTCGCAGCCGCGTTTTGAAGCGCTATTTTCTGATCAGCCTCGTCTACAACCTCAGAAAGTTCGGGGTATAGATCCGCTCGTATAAGTAACCGGTTTAAAACGACAAAAAGCGTGTGATGGCATCCCCATGACACGCTTCTACACTACTGTTCGTTTATCGGCTTATTATTCTTTCTTAGATCGTCTAACTATTCTCCTCACCGCCAGGTAAGTGAGCGTTTTCCGCATTCGCGATGCGTAAAATTAATTCTATAATGCAAATAACAAATATTTCGTAGTCATTTTTTTGCAAAACAGAAAAGAGTCGTCACTTGCGGGCATCGCGGGGGAGGTAGCCGAACTTTTTCTTGAAAGCGGCCGTGAAATGCTGGGGGTTTTTGTAACCCGAAAGCCCCGCGATTTCTCCGATGGAAAGCACCGAGGCGGGGTCGAGGATGTGGCGGCGGGCTTCTTCGAGGCGGGTGTCGGTAATGTATCCGAAAATGGTTGTTCCAAAGAGCTCTTTGAACCCCTCCTGTAACTTCGTGCGGTTGAGTCCCGCCACACGGGCAAGTTCTTCGATGGAAAAAGGGGCGTCAATGTTGCGCAGCACCAGGTCCTTTACTTCATATAATTTATCGATATCCGACCGTTTCAAATGCTTCCCGACCTCTTCACCGGCATTGATCTGGCTGATCTGCAAAGTCAGGAGCTCGACAACCTTGGCTTCCACGAACAGCTTTTTCAGCGAGCCGGTGTACTGGCAATCCCTGACCTCGGCCAGCAGCCTGCTCATCGCCGCGGTAATCGGGAAGCTGCGGTTACCCATTACCGCCGGGCGGTTTTTCTCGATATTCTTGCCAAAATCATGGAGTACTTCGAGATCATTATGGAAAAGCCTGCGTAAAAAATCCACCGAGAGCTCTATTTCGACGCTGTACGACAGCGGCTTTTTGAGGTAATGCAAATGCCCTTTCAGTGCAGGGTAGAAAAGCAACGAATGCGAGCCGCCGTAAATGACCGTGTCCACCTCCGACCTGGCTTTGGGAAAATACAGGCAACCCGTGGTCGAAAGCTCGAAATGCATTTGCAGGTAAGGAAAATCGCTTTCGATGATCTGCACAAGATCGTGGTCCAAAGCCCCTTCGATCATCGAGAATATCATCCCCGGGCAAAAGATCCGGTGAATGCGGGAATGTATGCCCTGGTGATCATACGCATGCTTTTCTTCCCAAATCCCCGACCGCTCATCCACGCCGAAACCTTCGGAGTATCCCCGCTCGAAGTTGAGTTCTGCAAATTCTTCCGATCTGAATACGATTTTCATCAAACTCTGTTTTTAACGGCATTAATACTGCTTTTGGCGTTAACCGCACCCCAGTCCGGATCGGTACATTTGCCGTTATTTTTAAACAGTCTTAATTAAGTAAAAGTAATACAGCGTTGAAACCTTTCCTCATTCTGTTACGATTTTTTGCTACCCTGGCGTTATTATCGCCACTAACAATCTATGCACAAGACACTTACAAAATACAGGGAATCGTAAAAGACAACCGGGGCGAGGTGCTGATCGGTGCCTCTGTGACCCTCGAAGGAATGGCCCGTCATGAAATTACCAACGAAAAGGGACAATTTACACTGCCCGTACCGCGCCGGAACAGCTACACGATAAGCGCACAGCACATGGGTTTCAAACGCGTAACCCAAACCGTATCCCTCGCCGCCATCGGCAATCCGCTCACATTGATATTACAAGACGACCAGACACAGCTTTCCGAAGTGCAGGTAACCGGCCGCACCGAAACGCAGGAAGCGAAGCTGCAACCCATTAAGGCGGAGGTCATCAATACCAAAGCGGTTCAGGAACAACCTTCTACGCTCGTGGAACTGATGAACCGTTCGGCCGGCATCCGCATCCGCCAAACCGGTGGGCTTGGTTCCGGCGCGGGCCTTATGATGAACGGGTTTCAGGACCGGGCGATCAAGAATTTCAAAGATGGTATTCCAATGGATTACCTGGGCGCGGGCTACAACATCGCGCTCGTACCTGTGAACATGCTCGAACGCGTAGAGGTGTACAAGGGCGTGCTGCCCACGGGCCTGGGCGCGGACGCGCTGGGTGGGGCCGTGAACCTGGTGACGAAAAAATCGCTGTACCGGTATGCGGAAGCATCCTACGAAATTGCTTCATTCAATACCCACCGTGCTTCGCTGAATGGGCTTTATACCGATACCACGCGGCATTTTTTCATCGGCGCGGACGCATTTCTGAACCGCTCGGACAACAATTACAAGGTAGATGTGACGGTTACCGACCACGAAACCGCTGCGCGCAGCGAGGCGAAGGTCCGGCTTTTCCATAACAAATTCACCAACTACTACGCCGAAGCCTATGGCGGGCTTTCGGATCTGCGCTGGGCCGACGAGCTACGCCTTGGCGTGACGTGGTTCCGCATTAACCGGCAAAACCAGTACGGCTCGTCGATGTCGCAGCCGTTTGGCGCCGCTGTGAGCCGGCAATACTCGGTGATCCCTACCCTGCGCTACCGTAAAGCATTCAACCGGTTGAGCATCGATCAGTTCCTCACGGCCAGCAATATCCACGTGCAGCAAGTCGATACCGCCCGCGGTACATACGATTGGTACGGCGTTTTCATCCCAAGCCCTTCGCGTTTGGGAGAGATAACGGCCGACGGCAGCCTGTCGGACATTACATTTTCCTATTTCACAACCCGTACCAACATCGGTTACCGGATCAGCGACGCGCATAAGGCCGAAATCAATGTGGTATCGACCAACATCGGCCGCGAAGGCCGCGACCCGATGGGTTTGAAACTCCCGGAAACCGGCGAGGATATTCTTTCGCTACCGGCCAATTATAACAAGTTTGTGGGCGCTGCCGGTGTGCAATCGGTTTTTTGGAATGAAAAACTGACGAACAACCTCATTGCCAAATATTACTATTACAATACTTCCACGATCAATGTCGATGTGTACGGTACGGCGCTTGGCGAGCACCGGTATGCATCCAACAGCAGTTTCGGTATTGCCGAGGCATTGAAATTTGCTGTCACACCGGCCACATTTTTCCGGGTATCGGCCGAGGCAGCCACGCGCCTGCCCGAGCAGGACGAAATGTTCGGCGACGGCAATTTTCACCGTTCCAATTTTCTGCTCAAACCCGAGAAAAGCGTCAATATCAATGCAGGTTTCCGAACTGAAAAACGGAATGCCTACAATCTGGAAGTGAATGCATTTTACCGCGTTACGAGGGACCTGATCCTGAAAGTCCCTATTGATTTTCTGTTTACCCAAAACCAGAACGTGAGCAACGTAAAAGGCCTGGGCCTGGAAACCGACCTGAATGTGAACCTTACGCGCTGGCTACGCGCGAACGGGAACTTTACTTACCAGGATTTCCGCCTTTTCGATACCGGTAACCGCCTCACCGAGAAAGCAAGGCTGCGCAACACGCCCTATTTCTTTGCGAACCTCGGCCTGAACGCCAACCTCGACCGCATTCCTGGAAAAGGGCGCTTGCAGCTGTATTACTATTTCACATTCGTCCGCGAGTATTACCTCGAATACGTGCCGAAATCGCTCGAACCGGACGGCTTCCTCGGGCTATGGGGGAAGGCCAAATTCGAGGCACCCAACATTATCCCCAGCCAGGCGCTGCATTCCGTCGGATTTACCTATAACCCTGTCAATGACCGGTTTGCCATTGGATTTCAGGCCAAAAATATCTTCGACACAAACGTTTACGACAACTTCCGGATCCAGAATGCCGGCCGGAGCTTCCATTTGAAAGTCAACTATACCCTCAGATAGATTTTATCCATTTTACAACCAAATTCATGAAAACACCCTTGTTTAAATCACTCCTTCTGGGTTTCGCAGTTACGGCATTTCTCGGATGCTCGTCGTCCGACGATACCACCGATCCGACGCCTGCTCCCGAGGAAAAGGACAAATTCGTACTGATGACTTCGACCGAACGATTCGGGTCGGGATACTTTACATCGCTCGACAGCCTGCCTAAGGGGACGATCCCGGCTACCAGTTCCAAATCCCTGCAGGTGAAAGAAGCATTCGGGTTCAGGACTTTCGGCAAATGGTTTTTCAACCGCAGCAACGCTACCGGGGACGTGGGTCTTCAAAAATATTCACTCAATGCCGACGGCAGTCTGAAAAATGAAGGTTTCATTGCCGGTTCGACGCAATATCTGGTGGTAAACGAAACGACCGGCTACTACCTCGACGAAACGCGCGGCTTGCTCAAACTGCAAAAATTCAACCCGACGACCATGCTTCGTACCGGCGAAGTGGATCTTTCGGCAGTCCAGAAACAAGGTGTTGAATATCAGGTGGTAGGCAAGCACACCATCGCTGCAAAAGAGGGTAAACTTTTCGTCGGGATTTCTTACGGAACCAAAGCGGCGGCCGGTTATGGCGACGACGTTTTCAATGCCATTGAATTTGCCGTGGTCGACATCGCAACCGATAAATATGAGAAAACTATTAAATACGATGGCCTGAAAGGTGTGGGCTGGGGTTCGTCGGGCAACAAAATGTGGTCGATCGGCGATGATGGCGCATTGTATTTGTACAGCACCGGCCTTGGCAGCAGCGGTTTTTCCAATCCTTCTATTATTCGTGTAAAAAAGGGCGAAACCGATTTCGACAAAACCTGGGTATTCTCGACCAAAGACTGGCAAGCGGGCAACTCCATCGCAACAGCATTGATTAAAGGCGGCAAGCTGTATTTTGAAATGGCTTCCACACCTCTGAAAGCCGATTATTCCAACCTGACTTCCACGATTTTCGAATACTATGTATATGACATGACGTCGAAGCAGGTAACCAAAATTTCAGGCCTGCCGCTCCACGACTACGCCTACGCCAACGACCAGGCCATTGTCGAAATCGACGGGAAGGTGTACTTGTGGGTTAAAAATTCGGCCGGGAAAATCGATGGCTACTATGTTGTGGATGGTACCAAAGCCACGCAGGTTTTCAACGTCGCGCTGGACGGTGCGATCCAGGGCTTTGCAAAACTATCTGAATAACCCTTTTCCCTGAAACTCCCATGAGCTCCGTCAAGCAAATCAAAACCTGGTTCCTGATCCACAAATGGACGAGCCTGATCTGTACGGCCTTCCTGCTGATGCTCTGCATTACGGGCCTGCCGCTGATCTTCCATGAAGAAATCGAAGAACTCGAAGGCAAGCCGCATCTGGCGAAACAGGTACCGGCCGGAACGCCGCTGGCCGGGCTCGACAAGCTGGCGGAAACCGCGCAGGCCAAGTACCCGAAAAAGGTGATCCGCTATGTGTATTGGGACGAGCACGAACCGAACACCACCGCTTTCAGCCTCTCGGATTCCATCGACGCCCCACCGGACAATTTCACGACCGTGATCGTCGACGACCACACCGCTGAACTGCTCGACGAGCCCAATTACCAGGAAGGCTTCATGTACATTATGCTCCAACTGCACGTGGATATGTTCATGGGCATCGGCGGCAAGCTGTTCCTGGGGCTTATGGGATTACTTTTTGTGGCCGCCATTGTTTCGGGCATTATGCTCTACGGACCCATTATGAAGCGCTTCGACTTCGGAATGATCCGCACGCAACGCTCCACGCGGTTGAAATGGCTGGATTTACACAACCTCCTGGGCGTGGTTACCATCGTTTGGGGAACTGTGGTCGGGCTTACGGGCGTGATTAATACCGCTTCGGAAATAGTGCTCGGCCTGTGGCAGATGGGCCAGCTTTCGGAAATGACGGCCCCTTACAAAAACGCCCGGCCGCTCACCGGTAAGCTCAGCTCGCTCAATGGCGCCATGGCGACCGCGCAAGACAAAGCGCCTGAAATGGAACCTTCCCTCATTGCTTACCCGGGCACGCCGTTCACGAGCAAGCACCATTATGCGGTGTTTATGAAAGGCAATACGCCGCTTACCAAACGGATTATCAAACCCGCATTGATCGACGCCAAAACCGGAACGCTCACGGATATGCGTGACATGCCCTGGTATGTGAACACGCTCTTCATTTCGCAGCCGCTGCATTTCGGGGATTACGGCGGGTTACCGCTGAAAATCATCTGGGCACTGTTCGACATCGCCACGATTGTGATCCTGGGCAGCGGGCTTTACCTGTGGTTTGCCCGGAATAAGGCCACAAAGGCGCATATCAGCCGATTAAGCAAAAACGACACGGAGATCCTGACGGTCATTGCCCAAAACGAAAACGCATAACCGGAACGATCATTCAAAAATATCCAGATCATGAAAAGTAACTTTTGGAAAGTATGGGGCATGCCCGTCATCATCGGCATCTTCTCCTGCATCGGCCTCATCTCTGCACTGACCGGCGATGATATTTGGGACGTTGTCTCCTGGCTGGCGCTCGGGTTTCCGGTGGTGGTGGGGTTTTGGTTTTTGAAGAAGAGCTGGGCGTAATGTTTTTTGAATTTTGAATGATTGAATGATTGAATGACTAAACTATTCAGTCATTCAATCATTCGGTCATTCAATCATTAACAAAAAGCCCTACTTTGCAGCATTGAAACAAAACAAAAAACTGCCGCATGGAAAGACATGTCGAGATACGGCTCCGGCATTGGGTATTTGTAGATGAGGTCAAATTTTTCGGTCCGGGGCGATATGAATTGCTGGAACGCATCGCCGAAACCGGCTCTATTGCACAGGCCGCCAAGGAAATGGGACTGTCCTATAAAAAAGCGTGGGCGATGGTCGACGCCCTCAACACACTGGGCAAAGGCCCGTACGTGGTAACCCAAAAAGGCGGTACCAAAGGCGGCGGCACGGTGCTCACCGACACCGCCCGGGATGTAATGGCCGCCTACAAACGCCTCAACGACAAACTGAACGCCGCACTGGCCGAAGAACCGGAGCTTTTGTCACTCATCTGAGGTAACTCGTCAATTTTTTCCAGTGTATTGGCTGGGACTCTTTATATTTGCGATATATCCATTCATACATATCGCTTTCTAATGAGAAAACTTCTCCTCCTGCTACTCACTCCTCTTGCATCAATCGCTCTGGCGCAGGAAACGCCCTCTTCCACTGACCGCACCTTCCAGCTCGGCGAGGTCAGGGTGTCGGGCATCAGCAACCGTGACAGCATTGCCTCACGCCTCTCCTATCGGACGATCGAGCAATTCAACCGCAACGACCTTTCCAATGCGTTGAACCTCCTCCCCGGTGTGAGCATCGCCAATGTGGGGCCACGGAACGAGTCGGTCGTGTACGTGCGCGGGTTCGACCTCCGCCAGGTGCCCGTGTATATCGACGGCGTGCCGGTGTACGTGCCTTACGACGGCTACGTGGACATGGGCCGCTTCACCACTTTCGACCTCGCCGAGGTCAATGTTTCCAAGGGTTTCGCTTCTATTTTATATGGTGCCAACACCATGGGCGGGGCTATCAACCTCGTGTCGCGCAAGCCGGTGAGCAAATTCGAGATCAATGGCCGGGCCGGCGTTTTCAGCGGCGATGGCTACCGCTGGAATGTGAATGCAGGGTCGAGGCTGGGCAAATTCTTCTACCAGGTCGGCGCTTCGCAGCTCAAACAGGACACCTACCCGCTCTCCGCAGACTTCAAACCGAGAAAATACCAGCAGACCGACGACCGCGAGAATGCGTACCGCGACGATCTGAAATTCAGCATCAAAGCTGGCTTCACCCCGAATGCGACCGATGAATATGTGATAGGTTACGTCAACCAGCAGGGAGAAAAAGGCACGCCGCCGTACGTGGGCGATGACTCCAAAATCACGACGCGGTTCTGGAAATGGCCGAAATGGAACAAGCAGAGCCTGTATTTTATTTCAAATACCGCCGTTGGCGAGAAAAATAAGGTCAAAACGCGGCTGTACTACGATACCTTCGTGAACTCGCTGTTCAGCTACGACGATACCACCTACACCGCGCAAACCAAAGGTTACGCATTCCAGAGCTTCTACGACGATTATACTTTGGGCGGCAATGCCGAATTTGAATCGCGGGCATGGAATAATAATGTATTCAAATTCAATGTGCAGTACAAGCGCGACATCCACCGCGAACACGACAAAGGCGAGCCGGTGCAGTCGTACATCGACAATACCGTTTCAATCGGAATCGAAAACACCTACCAGATCGTCCCGTCGCTCGCGGTTGTGCCCGGCATTAGTTTCAATGCGCGCAATGCCGGCAAAGCACAGGAATACAATGCCACGACCAAGGAACTGAGCGAATTTGCTGACAGCAAAAACAACGCCGTTAATGCGCAGATAGGTCTTTTCTGGGACATTACCGCCGGTCATTCACTCCGCGGGACCGTTGCGCGCAAGACCCGTTTCGCGACCATCAAGGACCGCTATTCCTACCGCATGGGCCAGGCCATTCCCAACCCCGACCTGCACGCCGAAGTCGCATTGAATTACGACCTGAGCTACTCCGGGAAAGTGGCGGAAAAACTCGCATTGCAAGCCAGCATTTTCCAAAGCAATATTGACGATATTATCCAGCAAGTGGACAATGTACAGCCGGGCCGTTTCCAATTACAGAATGCCGGGAAAGCCCGTTTTTACGGCGCAGAAGCAAGTTTTGACTACCAGATTATCAAAGGATTAAAACT
>CAMLNK010000013.1 GCA_946481035.1 uncultured Dyadobacter sp.
CCCCTATTTTAAACAATACAGACGGTATTACAGCCTGTCGGCTCCTGCCTACAAACGCGAACTGATGCGGCAAGTGCCTTTTATCGTGAAAGAAACCGGCGCGGTTTACTATAAGCACGATTTCAACGAGCTCAGCGATACGGGCGAGGGCAACGGGCACCCCGCCACGGACAGGCACGGGCACGAGGCCAACCTGGATGCGGCCCTTGAAGTATTCCTGGCGACGCGAAAAGTAAAGCCGGATATTCTGCAAAATCTCACCAACTGGGTCTGGTTTTCGCCCTGGTGGCTCATGTACGGCGATTACCTGTGGATGCTCGCCGGCGACGACGGCACCAACGGCAATTGGCCGGAAATTTCAACGCGCGCCATGGCTACCACCGACCGCGACACCTACCTATGGCGCATGTGGGGCAATGCGGCCGATCGCCCGCTGGTACCCATTTCCCGCCTCATGACGCACGGGATCATCAAGAGTTCCGATGGGAGAATGGAGAGTAAGGAAGATGATTTGCAGGACTGGCTGGAACACGTGCTGATGCATTACGGCCGGGGTACCCTGCTGAAAGAGTGGTACATTACGCCATCCGCCCTCCAACCCGACGAATGGAAAGCGCTCTGCACGGTCGATAACTGGGCAAGGGAAAACCGGGAAATGCTCAATAACATGGTGTACGTGGGAGGCCGGCCCGATGAAGGCCATGCTTACGGCTACATGGGCTGGCATGATGAAAACGGCGTTCTGATAGCCCGCAACCCGGGTGCCGAAACGCAGAAACTGGTGATCCCTTTTGATGAGAATACAGGTTTTTATCTGAAAAAAGGGGAAAGCTATGCCGCCGACGTATTGTTTCCCTATCAGGACGCCTACCCGGCTGCATTTCAGTCGGGCGGCAAGATCGTCGTCGAGCTGCCGGGCTATGCTACAATGGCTTTTTCATTCCGGAAAGGGAAACCCATGCGGTCCGTTAAGCCTGCCGGTAAGATCGTTTGGAATAACATAAACAAACCAACCGGCAAGGTGGAAACCGCGCTGACCGTTCCCGCGGACATTGCCGACCGCTGCGACCTGCTGCTGATCGGCTACCCGTCGCTTCCGGTGATTCAAATAAACGGAGTAACCGTATCCCCGCGAAGGAGCTCGAAGTCGGCCATCAACCAGTTTGCAGGTTACGCCAAATCGGGCATGATCAGCGAAAAGGCGAGGCCCTGGGCCATGAAGGCATTCGACCTGCGGCCGTATAAAGGCAAGCGTATCACCATTTCCTATGACGGAAAAGGAGAATTTGCAAGCCATCTGCTCGCGGAGCGGACGGTACCGGCATCAGCTTTAAAATCAGTAGGAAAGCATTTGTTATGGCCCATTACCAACAGTGCCCGGCGTGAAACGGTGCGGCTTTACGTTGGGAAGTAGTATTTTTGAAAAATCAGTAACCTTTTAAACCGCCCTTAATCAATTCCCAATTACCTTTTATGAAATACCTTTTTTTAGCTCTCGGCCTGCTTGGTTTTACCGCCCAGGCCCAAACGGCCGATCCCCCGGTCGTCGGCGACTGGCTTGTCAAACCCGCAATCGCCAAGGCGCGCGTCGATCAATCGGCCAACGATATCGTACTGTCCAATGGCCTGGTAAGAAGGTCGTTCAGGCTCAAACCCGACCTGGCTTGCATTGAATACAAGAACCTGACGAACGGTCAGCAGCTGCTCCGCGCGGTGAAACCCGAAGCAAGGGTAGTACTGAACGGCGTCGCTTATAATGTGGGCGGTTTGTATGGACAGAAAGAAAATGCGTACCTGCTGCCGCAATGGATCGACCAACTGAAAGTGTCGGACAGTGCCTTTCATTATATCGACCTGAAAATCTCGAAAATAGCGCCTTACCTGCAATGGAAAACCGCCATGTGGGCCGGAAACAAGGAAAATGCGACCGGGAGTGAAGTGACATTTCGTTTCAGCTCGTCGCTTCCGGCGCTTGCGGGCGTGGATGTATACGTGCATTACGCGATCTTCGACGGTATTCCGCTGGTATCCAAATGGGTAACGATCGAAAACAGAAGCAAGAGCGATGTTACGGTCGATCAGGTTGTGAACGAAATACTGGCCGTGACAGAAGAGGAAAGCGCGGTGGTAGGCAAGCCGGAGGAAATGGCCAAGCCGAACGGTTTGTACATCGAAAACAATTTCGCATTCAATAATGCCATGCGCTATGGGCTTAGCGACCAGGCGACGCATTGGAAGGTCGATAAAAGCTACACTTCACAGGTGAACTATGATTACCAGACGCCCTGTTTGTTGGAGGTGCATCCCAAAGTCAATATGGGGGTGCGCCTCAAAGCAGGGGAAAAACTGGAATCGATCCGTACATACGAACTGCTGATGGACAGCTACGACCGGGAACGCAAAGGGATGGCTGTCCGCAAAATGTACCGGAAGATAGCGCCCTGGACGACGGTCAACCCGATTTTTATGCACCTGGTAAGCAAAAACGACGAGCAGGTGCGGACGGCGATCGATCAATGCGCGGCAACAGGCTACGAAGCGCTGATCCTGAGCTTCGGAAGCCATTGCAATATGGAGGATGTGTCGCCCGAAAACCTCAAAAAGTGGAAGGACCTGACCGACTATGCCCACAGCAAAAATATCAAGATTGGCAGCTATTCACTTTTCAGCTCGCGGAAGATCAGCGAGGAGGACGACGTTATTAATCCTAAAACAGGTAAAACCGGCGGTGCATTCTTCGGTAATGCACCCTGCCTGGGCAGCAAATGGGGGCTCGCTTACCTGGATAAGCTGAAAAAATTCATGAGCAGCACCGGTTTCGATATTTTTGAAAACGACGGGCCTTACCCGGGCGATGTTTGCGCATCTACCTCGCATCCCGGCCACGAGGGCCTGGCCGACTCGCAATGGAAACAGATGGCGCTCCAAAAAGGCCTCTACCACTGGTGCAACGAAAATGGTATTTACGTCAATGCACCCGACTGGTACTTCCTCGACGGTACCAACAAAGTGGGGCTTGGCTACCGGGAAGTAAACTTTTCGCTCCCTCGCGAGCAGCAGAAAATCCTCAACCGCCAGAATATCTTCGATGCCACCTGGAACGAAACGCCTTCGATGGTATGGGGCTTTGTACCGCTCACCAAATACCAGGGTGGAGGGCCGGAAGCCGTGCTCGAACCGCTTTCGGAGCACCTGGATGCGTACGAACAGCTGATGATGCAATACTACGGTGCCGGTGTGCAGGCATGCTACCGCGGCCCGCGCCTGTATGATACCGACGAAACGAAAAAGACGGTCAGCAATGTGATCAGCTGGTATAAAAAGTACCGCGACATTCTCAATTCCGACATTATCCACCTTCGCCGTGCCGATGGGCGCGATTGGGATGGTATTATGCACGTCAATCCCGACTTGCCTGTGAAAGGACTGGTAATGCTGTACAACCCGACGGGTGAGAAAATGGTCAGGAACGTCAAACTGCCCGTGTACTACACCGGTAAGGACCAATCGGTGAAAATCCGGGTGAAAGAGGGAGCCGCCCAATCCTACAAAGTGGGCCGCAACTACGAGGTCGACTATAAAGTGGAGATCCCGGCGGAGGGATATACCTGGCTGGTAGTAGAATAGGAACATACCCGCCGGTAACGGCACATGGTGTGAAAGAGACAAGTCTGCCCGGTGCGGACTTGTCTCTTTTGCTTTTGGTGTACTTCGGCGTATCCACATCCGGACTACCTCCAAAATGGAAACCGGCACACCCGGAGCGTCCGGTGGGGATCTATTTTTGGGGAAAAACTAAGCTATGTATAACCTGATCCAACGAATTTTACAGCAGGACCATTTACACGCCCGCTGGCTGAACACCCTTTCGTATCTTGAAAATGCCGGCGCAAGAAAAATATCCGCTTGTGAAGACAACACCCTTGTTGAGATCATACAGCTGAAACACGCCGCCGAAGAGCACAGGCACGCCTATATTTTAAAGAAGCAGATCTCCAAACTCGCACCCGCCACCTGCCCGAATTACTCGGATGCCAACCTGTTTGCGGCGGTGCCTACCCGGCAATATCTGGCCATGCTGGATATTCAATGCAGCAGGTATCTCAAAAGCGTATTCGGGTTAAAGGGCGCGCAGCTTCGCTATGCTGCATACCTGTTTGTAACCTATATCATTGAAGTGAGGGCGGATGAGCTGTACCCGATTTACCAGCGGGCGCTGTCGGCAGTATCCCACGCCGTTACGGTAAAGTCCATCATTGCTGAGGAGGAGGGGCATTTGGAGGAAATGACCTTACAGCTGAACCAGTTTACACAGAATTGGCAGGTCCACGCAAAAATAATGCTGGAAATGGAACAAGGGCTGTTTGACCGTTGGGTAAGCTGCCTGGAAAGCGAACTGGGCGATGCATGACGATGTGCCAGCGCAGCTCTCGCAAGCCCTTTCCGATCGTGAGGAGCAGGGAATATTGCGAACGCTCCGGACGAGGGAGCCGGGTGTCGATTTTTATTCCAACGACTACCTGGGCCTGGCGTCCAACAATGCCTGCCACGAAATGCTTCTGGCTTCCTTGCAGGACAACCCGCAATGGCTGCGTGGTGCCACGGGGTCGCGGCTGGTGAGTGGTAACTCGGCAATGATATTGTCCGTCGAAGATTTTATCGCTGCGGAACACCGTACCGAGCGGGCGCTGCTGTTCCCGTCGGGGTATATGGCCAACCTGGCGCTGTTTTCCTGCCTGCCGAAGCGGAACGACACCATTCTGCTCGACGAGTTCGTCCATCGGTCGGTGCTCGACGGCTGCCGGCTCTCCTTTGCGAAGAAAATGCGGTTTTCGCATAACGACCTGAACCACCTCGAAAGCAGGCTAGCCAAAACGCCGCGGAAATGCTGGATCGCCGTGGAAAGCCTCTATTCGATGGAAGGGGATTTCGCGCCGCTTCACGATCTGGTGGCATTGGCGGAGCGCTACGGAGCTTCGCTGATTGTGGACGAAGCGCACGCAATGGGCGTTTTCGGGCACGGGCTCGTATGCGAGGGCGCGTTGCAGGGGCGCGTATTCGCGACGGTGGTCACCTACGGCAAGGCAATGGGCGCGCACGGTGCAGCGATACTGTCGGGGAACACCGTCATTGACTACCTCACCAATTTCGCGGCGCCTTTCATTTACACAACGGGTTTGCCCGATTTGTTCGCGGCCACCATCAGGAACAACTATACCTTCCTGAAAATGCACCCTCACCTGCGCGACGATCTGCAAAACAGGATCAACGGGTTCGCCTCGGCGGGGTTACCGACCTTGTCCGGCGCTGCCAGCCCTATTCAGGCCATTCCGTTTCCGGGCATTGCCAGGCTCCTTGCGGCACGGGAAATGCTCGAAAGTCAATCGCTCTTCACGTTTGCGGTCCGGCCGCCTACGGTTAAGGAGGGTTCCGAACGCCTGCGGGTGAGTTTGCACGCTTTTAACACGAATGAAGAGATCCAACAGCTCACCACCATTTTAAAAGAACTTCATGACAACTGACCGAACAACCCTGTTTGTTACCGGAATCGGCACGGATGTGGGGAAAACAATCTGTTCGGCCGTACTGACCGAATGGTTGAAAGCCGATTACTGGAAACCTGTGCAAGCGGGAGGGCTCGACCAAACCGACAGGAAAACGGTTTCGGAGCTCACAGGCCCCGGCACCGTAACGCACCCGGAAGCGGTCCGGCTTAAACTGGCCGCGTCACCCCATAAAGCGGCGCGGAACGAGCAAAAATTCATTTCCGCGGAAGACCTGGTACTTCCCGAAACAAAGAACAACCTGATCATCGAAGGCGCCGGTGGATTGTATGTGCCTATCAACGATCGCCTTTGCATGATCGATTGGATAGAACAGCTCGGTGTGGACGTCGCATTGGTCGCCCGGAATTATCTGGGTTGCATCAACCACACCTTATTGTCCATTCAGGCGCTCAAACAAAGGTCCATTCCATTGAAATACCTGATTTTCAATGGGCCGTTTGATGAAGACACCCGCCGCGTGATACTTTCTTACGCGGATATTCGGGCTACGGTCCTCGATATTCCCGATTTCAAAACTTTAAATGCGCAAAGCATTGCCCGCGCCGCCCGCCGGTTCGCGAAAACAGTTAACCCATGAATACTCAAAACCTTACCTGGGGACAGCGCGACAGCGCGGTGAACTGGCACCCGTTTACAGCCATCAAAACAGCCGGAGAAGCCGTGGCCATCGTGCGCGGGGAGGGGGCTTATTTATATAATGAAACCGGCAAGCGCTACATCGACGCCATTTCTTCGTGGTGGGTCAATCTGCACGGCCATGCCCATCCCTATATTGCCGAACAGGTGTCTGAGCAGCTGCGTACGCTGGAACACGTTATTTTCGCGGGCTTCACCCATCCGCCTGCCATAGCGCTCGCGGAAGCATTGCTGGCCGAGCTGCCCGGAAATCAAAGCAAAGTCTTTTACTCGGACAATGGCTCTACCGCAGTGGAAGTGGCGTTGAAAATGAGTTTGCAATACGCCTACAACCGCGGCGAACGAAAGCCTCTGGTCCTGGCCTTCAGGCAGGGATACCACGGCGATACTTTCGGCGCGATGGCCGTGAGCGGCCGCAGCGGCTGGACTGAGCCCTTCGCTGAATTGCTCTTCGATGTCATTCACATCGATCTTCCCACAGCGGATAACCTGGCTGAAATTCAGGTATTTATTGATCAGCATGCCGATCGGATCGCCTGTTTCGTGTACGAGCCGCTGGTGCTGGGCGCGGGCGGAATGCTCATGTACGAGGCCGTCCACCTGGATGCGCTGATGCGCTATTGCCGCTCCAAAGGTATCCTGCTGGTCCAGGATGAGATATTCGTTGGGTTCGGGCGTACCGGGCGCATGTTCGCAGCCGACCATCTCACCGAAAAACCCGACATGATGTGCCTTTCCAAGGGCCTCACCGGCGGTACCATGCCGTTGGGCGTCACCACCTGTACGGAGGCTGTCCACCAGGCATTTTGTACCGACAACGTATACGGCACATTGTTCCACGGGCATTCTTTTACCGCCAATCCGCTGGCATGCAGGGCCGCATTGGCAAGTATGCATTTGCTCAAAAGTGCGGAGACACAAGCATCCATTGCACGAATTGCCGCCCAGCACGAGGCGTTTCGGGCAAGGGTAGCGTCACACGCGACCATCCATACCGTAAGGCAATGCGGGACGATCCTGGCCATGAACCTGGGCCACGACGGGAAGGATTCCTACTTCCGGAACCAATGCCGGCATGTTTTTGAAGCATTGCTCGATAAGGGCATTCTGCTGCGTCCGCTCGGAAATGTATTGTACCTCGTTCCTCCCTATTGCATCAGCAACGCCGATCTTCAATATATCTACAATGCCATTATCGAGGTATTGGAATAGTCTTCACCGGCGTACACTCCTGTACGCCGCCATTTTTTGAGTATATCAATAGCTTCGGTTCTATATTGAAGTATAGAATAGTATAGATCTTAAATCTCAGGTAGTGTATTGATTAAAAGTGTCTTTTTGATACTTATTAACAGCCATTTGGCCTCTAAATGCTAAATGGGCCATGTGACGGCGGGTTCTAAAAATATTTTTATTAAAAATAGTATAGAATAGTATAGGTTAGATGAAAATTGTGTTCTTTTGATAAAAAATTAGACAGTGCAGTTGTATCGGGCGGCATCCGGAGGCCGGCCTGAACGGCTCGTGTTTCACTTCATAACCCTTTTTAACATGATTTTTTCTACCCGCTTTTCTCCACTGCTTCTGGCCGTGCTGCTGCTGTTGTTCGGCGCATCGGCGGTCAGGGCCCAGGTTCCGGTTTCGGGCCGGGTAACGGATGCTTCCGGCCCGCTCGTCGGCGTGAGTGTGATCATCAAGGGTGCCAATGGCGGCACGTCGACTAACACCGATGGAAATTTTACGATCAATGTGCCTTCCGCCGATGCGGTCCTTGTTTTCTCCTACATCGGATACATTCCCCGCGAAATACAGGTGGGCAGGCAGAGCAAACTCGACGTGCTCCTGGAAGCCGATACCAAGGCGCTCGACGAAGTGGTGGTGGTAGGCTACGGGACCAAAACCCGCGCGGACCTCACCGGTTCGGTATCGACGATCAAGGGCGCGGACCTCGAAAAATCACCCGCGAGTAACCTTACCAACTCCATTGCCGGACGAGTACCCGGCCTGATCGCCAACACAAGAAGCGGCGAGCCGGGTAACGACAATGCGGAGATTTTCGTCCGCGGAAAAGCAACGCTCGGCAGTACCGGTGCGCTGGTCGTGATCGACGGCATTCCCGATCGCTCGGGCGGTTTTGCGCGGCTCAATCCGGCGGATATCGAGTCGTTTAACGTGATCAAAGATGCTACGGCGGCGATTTACGGCGCACGGTCGGCCAATGGTGTGATCCTGATCACGACCAAGCGCGGCCAGGCGGGCAAACCGGTGCTTTCCATCGGTACCAACTGGTCGCTCACGCAGGCGACGCGCGTGCCGCAAATGCTGAATTCCTATGAATACGCGTTGGCTACCAACGAATACGACCAGATGATCGGCCAGAAACCCACCTGGCCCGACGCCTCGTTGCAGAAGTTCCGCGACGGCTCCGACCCGCTTTCGTTCCCCAGCACCGACTGGTGGGACGCGACCATGAAGAAGCAGGCATTGCAGCACAATCAGGTTATTTCGCTCCGCGGCGGAACCGACAAGGTTACCTATTTTCTTTCGGGGCAGTACCAGAAGCAGGACGGCATTTATAAAAAGGACGCAGCCTACTACAAGCAGGCCCAGGCGCGTGCCAACGTAGATATTGCCGTTACCGACAACCTGAAAATAGGCGTGGACCTGCTGTACCGCAACG
The DNA here is from genome assembly GCA_946481035.1 of uncultured Dyadobacter sp. The sequence goes on from CAMLNK010000013.1 coordinate 8,884, forward strand.
AATTCCGCAACTCGGCCGTGGGTAATTACAATGCCGGGGCGATATTCCGGGAGCTGTGGCTCGCTTACCCGTACCTGGTGCCCATTTACCCGAATGGCCTTGTGGGGCCGGGTATCGGCGGCGGGCCTAACAACAGCATGGTGTATATCACCAGCGGAGAAGCCGGCTACAACCGCGCTACCAACGATTTTTTGCAAACCAAGACCTATTTCAAATGGGATTTGTCCAAAGCCGTCGACGGTTTGTTTGTAGATGGCTACTATGCCTATGACCTTACTTTTTCGAAAACAAAGGCATTTACCAAAACACCGCCGCCCTCTTTCCGCTACGATGGCGCGACGGGTAATTATGTGCAGATCAATTCGGCCATTAAACCCAGCTTGTCGGAGCTGCGGGGTACATTGAAACAAAACCTGATGAACATCCGGCTCGGCTATAACAACCGCTTCGGCGACCATTCCGTCGAAGGGTTTGCGGCATATGAGCGTTTCGAAGGCAATGCCGACGAAATCAGCGCATTCCGGTCCAACTTCCTCAGCAATTCGCTCGATCAGCTTTCGGCGGGCAGCCTGATTGGCCAGCAGAACAACTCCACCGCCGCTCAAACCGGCCGTAACAACTTCATCGCACGGGCTTCCTACGGTTTCAAGAACAAATATCTTTTTGACTACAACATGCGCTACGACGGCTCGCAGAACTTTCCCGAAGGAAAGCGCTACGGCTTTTTCCCGGCGGTTTCGGCGGCATGGCGCATTTCGCAGGAGGATTTTTTCAATTCCAAAAGCATTACCGAGCTGAAATTGCGCGGTTCATGGGGTAAGACGGGGAACGATGTCGTTTCGGCATTCAACTACATTCAGACCTACCTCCTGGGGACCGGCTACGGCTATTCGCTCGGCCCGGCTGCCTCGCAGGTAAGCTCGCTCGTGCCCGGCCCGACGCCCAACAAGGACATTACCTGGGAAGTAGCCACCACCACCGACGTAGCGCTGGATGCGCAGTTTCTAAAAGGCAAACTCGGCCTGACCATCGATTACTTCCGTTCCATGCGCTCGGGTATCCTCATTACGCGTAGCGAGTCCGTGCCCGCGTACACGGGGCTGACCCTGCCCAACCAGAACCTCGGAAAAGTGCTGAACAGGGGTATCGAACTGGAAGCCTATTATAATGGTACCATCGGGACGAGCTTCGGATACAATATCCGGGGTAACCTCACCTTCGCCCGCAATAAGGTCATTTTCATGGACGAGGCCGCCAGCGTGCCTTCCTACCAGCGTAAAACCGACATTCCGATCGATTCATGGGTGGTGTACGAGTCCGACGGCCTGTACCAGAACCAGGCGGAGATCGACGCCAGTCCGCACCCGGCCAATACCGCGCCCGGCGACATCCGCTACAAGGATATCAATGGCGACGGGGCGATCAATGGGCTGGACCAGGTAAGACAATCGTCCGTGCGGACGCCGGAGCTGATTTACGGGACCTCGCTCGGACTTTCATGGAAGAACCTGGATCTTTCGCTCTTCGTGCAGGGGCAGGCGCGTGCACAGTCGTACCTCGCGCCCGCGGGGCTGAACATGGCGAGGGAGTTTTTCGACGGTCGCTGGCAAAAAGAAGGGGATAACCAGTTCCCGCGCAACTTCAATGGCCCTACCGGCGCTTCCAGAGGGGTGAACACGCTCACTTCCGATTTCTGGCTTCGCAATGCGGCTTTCGTGCGGCTGAAAAATGTCGAGCTGGGCTTTACAGTACCTTCCAGCGTGTTGAAAAAGGCCAAAATGCACAGTGCGCGGATCTATATCAATGGCAGCAACCTTTTCTCGATCGACAAATTCGGGCCTTCTTTTGACCCTGAGATCCCCAACAACTCGGGCTACTATTATCCGCAGCAGCGCGTCGTGAATCTGGGCGCCAACATCAGCTTCTAACCCTTACTATTTAACCCATGAAAACACAAATCAATCATAAAACCCAATCCGGCTGGACCGCAAAGCTGCTCGCAGGCATAACCATCGCCGCCGGCATGCTGGTGATGAATTCCTGCAAGGACGTACTCGACCTGAAACCGCTGAATGCCTACTCCGATTCCGACGTATGGAGAGATCCGAACCTGACGCAGGTGTTTGTGAACGGCATTTATGACCAAACCGTGATGGCTTATAAGGATGGCGGCTTCGGGTGGGGCGCGCAGACCGACGAGCTGTACGGCAATTTTAACTGGACCAACGAAAACAGCTACGTGCAGGGTGAAGCCACGCCCGATAACCAGACTTCCAATTCCCTGAACCGCTGGGGGGATTTGTACGGTGCTGTCCGGAGATGTAATGTATTCCTGAAAAACGTGGGCCAGCTGGACACCGTTTCCAACGGCAAGGCCGTGCGCACGATGCGTGGGGAAGTTCATTTTTTGAGGGCATTGGCCTATTTTGAGCTTTTGAAACGGTTCGGCGGCGTGCCGCTGATCACCAAGGTGTATGACGTGACCGACAAGGATTTCAACGAAAAGCGCGCCACCTGGACGGAAACGCAGGATTTTATCCTCGCTGATATCGAGCAGGCTTCCAAGCTGTTGCCGGCGGCCTATTCCGCCGATCTCGACAAAGGCCGGGCGACGGTAGGAGCGGCATTAGCCCTCAAATCACGGTTGCTGCTATACGCGGCGAGTCCCTATTTCAATACTTCGGGAGATAAAAAACTCTGGCAGCAGGCCAAAGAAGCTGCTAAGGCCGTCATCGATTTCAAAGACGCGCCGTATGCATTGTATGGCAGCGCTGCCAGTGGAACCTATAATAAGACCTACCTGGATTTTTTCAACCCGGAAGTGATTTTTGCACGGGTTTACAGCGGCCTGGCGAGAGCCGACCGGTACAATACGGTAAGCCGTGATCTTAGTCCAAATGGCTATGAAGGGTACAGCGCTTATAATGTAGTGCAGCAAATGGTTGATGCATTCGAAATGGCCGATGGGACCGCATTCAGCTGGACTAACCCTGCGCATGCAAAGAATCCTTATGCCAACCGCGACCCACGGTTTTATGCGACGATTCTGGCTAATAATCAGCAGTTCAAAGGCCGTATGACGCAGTTTTTCGAAGGCGGGGACGATTCACCGCAAAGCCCGTATTCGCCCTGGAATGCTTCCAAGACGCGTTACGTGATCCGCAAAATGGTGGATGAGTCGGTCGACTGGCAAAAGCAGGACTATGCCGCATCGCAATGGGTCGGTTTCAGGCTTTCCGAGATTTACCTGAACTACATGGAAGCCTGCGCCGCATTGGGCGAGGACGGCGAAGCGCTCACTTACCTGAACAAATTACGCGCGCAAAAAGCGGGTATGCCGCCGGTCAATGCATCCGGGGCCGCATTGATGGACAAGATCCGTCAGGAGCGCCGCATTGAGCTTTGCTTCGAAGGCCACCGGTATTTCGATATCCGGCGCTGGGGCATTGCCGAAGTAGGATCGAAAGACGCTTTGGGCGTGATCATTACCAAGCAGCCCGACGGTACATTTACCTATCAATCGGCCACCGTGCAGAAACGGACTTGGATTCCCGCCCTGTATTTTTACCCGATACCGCGGACGGAGTTGCAGCGAAACCCCGCATTGACCCAGAATCCTAATTATAATTGAGGTTATATTAGTAAGGAGCGAATTTGCATCATCGCCGTCAGCCTGAGCGGAGTCGGAAGTGTCAGCCTGAGCGTAACAGCCCGGGTACATTTTATACGCCATTACTTTAATAGGATATTTAGTAAGACATTGTATTTTAATCCAAAAACAAATCGAATGATCAGATTCATCGCAGCGGCTGCCGTTTGGCTCGCTTGCCAGCAAAGTGGTATGGCGCAAAGCGAAACGTTAAAGTTCCGGTCGACGGACGCCGCATTGCAAACCGCATTTGAGCGGGCGAAGGAAATGGCCCTGAGCCACCGAGGCAACCCGGCCGACCCGGTGGGCGATTGGTACGAGGCCGCATTGCCTTCGCGCTTCGCATTTTGTATGCGCGACGTGGCGCACCAGAGTATGGCCGCCGAAATGCTCGGCCTCGGCAAAGCGAACAGCAATATGTTTTCACTTTTTGCCAAAAACATTTCCGACAGCAAGGATTGGTGCTCTTATTGGGAGATCAACAAAGAGGGAAAACCCGCGCCGGCCGATTACCGGAACGACGATGAATTCTGGTATAACCTCAATGCGAATTTCGATGTGATGCAGGCGGCGTGGAAACTCTATTTGTGGACCGGCGACAAGCGGTATATCAACGGCCCCGGGTTTGCCAATTTCCACCGGAAGTCGGTCCGCGAATATGTGGAGCGCTGGGTATTGCAGCCGGATTCGCTGCTTTCACGGCCGCTTCACCCGAATGCGCACGCAGCCTATAACGACGACGATTCGTTTCACCGCTGCCGCGGGCTCGCTTCCTATTCCGAAGGGGTGCACGACCTGAAAATGGGTGTCGACCTGGTGGCGTCACTTTCGCGGGGGATGCAAACCTATGCGGATATGCTGCGCGTGGAGGGCAAAACTGCCGAGGCTTCCGCATTTGACAAAAAAGCTGAGCAATACCGGCAGCATATCGAGAAGAAATGGTGGAGCGAAAAAGAGGATAAATACTTTACCTATTATTCATCTAAAGGCGCATTCGGCTATACCGAGGGCGAGACTTTCCTGCTCTGGTTCGATGTGTTGAAAGACACAACCCGCACCCGCAAGACGATAGACCAGATCCTGGCGCGGGACTGGAATATCGAGAACCAGTCGTATTTTCCTTATGTATTGGGCCAATACGGCTATCCCGGGCAAATCCGCAGCCAGATTCTCCACCTGACCGACCCGGCCACGAAGCGCCGCGAGTACCCCGAAGTTTCGTACGGCGCAGTTCAGGGCGTCGTTCAGGGCATTATGGGGATCGACGCCGATGCGCGTGTGAACAGAGTTACGACATTGTTCAACGGAAGGGCGGAGGATACGCATACCATTGAAAATCTGCCTGTTTTGCAGCGGAACATTTCGGTTACGGAGTCTGCCAAAACGGCCTCGCTTCGTAATGCGGGCGCCTCCGCCGTTCAGTGGCGGGTGATATTCGCAGGAAAGCATCCTTTCATCATCGTGAATGGCAAGAGGCAAAAAGCGGGCCAAACGGTTGTGAAAGGATCGCGAGCGGTGTCGTTCGCGGATGTGTCGGTACCTGCGGGCCGGGAGGTTACGGCACGTGTAGAGTAATGTCTGAGGTTGTATCAAATTGTTAGTAAGCTGTCACGCTGAGCGGCCCGGTCCGCTCAGGCTGACAACGAGGAGATACAACCTCATTAGTGAATAAATAAGTTTTTAGCTTTACGCAGTAATCAGCACCGAATGGAGAGCATATTTGATAAAATAAAGGAATTGCGGGAGGTAACATCCTATTCCAAACACGACCAGATCGTCACAGGGATCATCAATGCGATTGACCAGAAGATCGTTTCACCGAACGATTTGCTGCCGTCGGTGAACCAGATGATCCAGGAACTGAACTTTTCCCGCGAGACCATCCGCAAGGGTTACGGTGAACTGGTGGACAGGGGCGTGGTCGAATCCAAGAACCGGATCGGGTACTATGTTACCAATGCGCAGACCAGCCAGTTCATGAAAGTGGCCCTGATCATGTATAATCTCGATACATTCGAAGAACTTTTCTACCGGAATTTCCGGAAAGAGCTCGGCCCCAAAGTACATCTGGACGTATTCTTCCATCATGGCAGCGTCGATGTGCTGGAAAGCACGCTATTCCAGATCAAGGGAAAGTACGGCATGTATGTGGTGGCGCCTATCCCGCACCGCCGGACGAAGGAAATCCTCGAAACTATTCCGCGGAGCAATCTTCTCATTTTCGACCGGTTCGAGCAGCTCGACGGCGAGGTGAGCTACATCGCGCAGGAATTCGAACGATCGACGTACGCGGTGCTCGA
>CAMLNK010000014.1 GCA_946481035.1 uncultured Dyadobacter sp.
TCGGTTACGGATCCGGTGACTTTGCCGCCTGCGGTTGCGGTGACTTTGCCGCCGCCTGCATTGAGCGTCGTTTGCGCATGGGCCGGCAGAAGCCAGGCACAGGTCATCCATACAGCCAGCAGGGCACATCGCAACTGCCTGACACTGTAAAGTCTGGGTACACTTTTCATCATAAGTAAAAGTTAAAGGTTAGCGACTTTTGGGCCATTTTCGGAATGCAAATGTCCTAATCAAAAGTTACGCCAATATTAAAAAATAGTTACCTGATTGTGATTATAAATTGAATGAATGTTCAATTAATTTTTAAACAAATAACAAACTTCCGGTTTCCGTAAAAAGCCGTATATTGCCGATACGTTACACCCCGAACCGCCGATGGGAAGAAAGAGCCTCAAAGAAGCCCGTAAAAAGGAAATCATTAAAGTGTTTTATGGCCTGGCCAAGAAGAACGGCCTCGAAAATACCTCCATTGCCAAAATCGCGGCGAAGATGGAGATCAATCCCAGCCTGATCATCCATTATTTCCAGACGCGCGAAGACCTCGTGTACGGCCTGGTCGATTATATTCTCGATAAATACAAGCTTATATATAAGGTAAGCGCCGCCCATTCGAAGGATTCCCGGAAGGCCCTGCTCGAAATCATCGGCAATATCTTTTCCAAAAAATGGAACGCGCTTTTCGACGACGGCCTTTTCTACGGCTGCTATGCCATGGCATTCCACGACGCCAAAGTGCGCGACCTGTATAAGAAGCTGCTGGATTCGCTCCGCGAAATGCTAATCGGGCATATCGAGCAATGCCGCCAGGAAGGGGTACTCGATGTGGAGGATGTGGAAACGGTGGCGGACAATATCTTCGTGCTCATCGACGGCGCCTATTTCTACCTAAGCCTCGTGTCCGACAAGGAAGAGTACGAGCAACGGCTGGCCAAATACCGGCAGCAGGCATTATCCATCCTGCATTTGAAGGAATTGTCAGAAGTTGCCGGATGACCTTCGCACCAGCCTGCGGACCACAGCCCCTACCCCGATCATCAGCCAGATCACGTTGACGGCGACGTTCGGCCTGTCGCCATATTCGAGGGAGTAAACGATGAGGGTAGCGGCACCTACCATATTAAGGATGTGAAACGGGTAGCCGTTCGGTTTCAGCACGCCGATCGTGAGCAGCAGGTACGCCAGCACGTACGCGACCACGCCCAGCCAGCCCAATGTTTCCAGTATTAGTGCGGTATTCATAGACACTGTTTTTACTTCACAATATTAGTCGAGCACTCCTTGACGGCCAAACCGTACCCGTGAGCTCCAAACCAGCCATTATTCGCTGTTTTTAATGATTAACCAAATAAAATCACCCAAATTCACAGATTTGCGGAATTTCGGGGATAAATAAGTTAATATCGGTAAAAAAGCCGCTAATTCACATCAAGTTTTTGGTTTTCCGACCTGCTAATTTTACAAATAGATAATTTTCAAAAAGCACCCTGCCGGCACTCAAAGCGCCGGTCTGAAACACCAACCGTCTGTTAATCAGTCGGCAAGCATTTTATTGCCGTTACAATTATTCAAGCAGCTATGAAGATCCCTAACCCGAACCTTTACAAAAAACTTTACGCGCACACAATCAGCGCATTATGCCTGGCCACACCACTGATGGCGCAGAAATCGCTGCCCGCCTACCAGCCCAACCCGGCCGAGCTTTCGGCTTCGTATAAAAGGATGACTTTGATGGATTCGCTCACGAAAGGCAGCGTGCTGAAAGCCCAGGTATTACCCAACTGGCTTCCCGACGGGCAATCGTTTTGGTACAGGAATGTATTAAAGGATAGTTTGACTGAATATCTGGTGGTGAAACCCGGCGAAAATAAGCGGACACCCGCTTTCGAGAATGCCAAAGTAGCCGCAGCGCTCTCCAAAGCTTACGACTCGACGTTCTCGGCTACGAAACTCTGGATCAGCGACATTCACTTTGAACCTGAAAAACATAGCATTATCCTGCAAAGCAAGGGAAAATGGTTTGCATATGATACCGAAACCGGCACGGCGCAGAAAATCGGCAAACCCGACCTGCCCAAACCCAAAGATATCGGCTGGACGCGGCAGCTCAGTCGCTGGGGCCGTTTCCGCGCCGACAGTGTTTCGCCCGACAAACAGACCAAGGCATTTGTCCGCAACGGGAATATTTATTTAGGTAAAAAAGAAGACAAAAACGGTAAACAGCTCACCTACGACGGCAACCCGCTGAAACCGTACGGTGAGCTCAGCTGGTCGCCCGATGGCAGGTACCTGGTATGCTACCGGATCGATCACCGTGACGAGCGGCAGGTAAGCATTATTTTCTCCTCATTACCCAATACCACGCGCGGCGAGGTGAAAACACGCGGTTATGCGCAACCGGGCGACGAATTCACGAGCTACGAAATGCACGTGATCGACGTGCAAACCGGTAAATCGACGAAAGTACAATCGGAAGTGATCGACTTTTTCAATGCACCCGTGATTCGCTGGCGCAAGGGCGACGCGACGCATTTCACCTACGAAAAAGTGGATCGGGGCCACCAGCGTTTCCGGGTGATCGAGGTGGATGCGACCAGTGGCGCCACCAGGAACATTATCGACGAAAAGACCGAGACTTTCATTTACCAGAACATGATTTACACGCATTACCAGCCTGACAATCATGAAATTATGTGGGTTTCGGAAAAAGACGGCTGGCGACATATCTACCTCGTCGACGAACAAACCGGTAAGATCAAAAACCAGGTTACCAAAGGCGAATGGGTGGTGCGCGACATCGACAGCGTCGACACGCAGAAGCGCGAAGTATGGTTCAGGGCCAGCGGCATGAATGCCGGTGAGGACCCGTACCATATTCATTATTACCGCATTAAGTTCGACGGCACCGGCCTCGTGAAACTGACCGACCACGCGAAAGCAACGCACCAGCTCACCTTCTCGCCCGACAGGACTTACTACGTCGATACCTACTCGACCATGACCAGCGCGCCGGTTTCGGAACTCCGCAAAACCGCCGACGCCTCGCTCGTGATGAAGCTCGAAACGGCCGATATTTCACAATATTTAGCATTGGGCTTCAAACTTCCGGAGATCTTCAAAGCCAAAGGCCGCGACGGCAAAACCGACATCTGGGGCATCGTGTACCGCCCGAGCAACTTCGATCCGAAAAAGAAATACCCGATCATCGAAAACATTTACGCCGGGCCGCAGGATTCGTTCGTGCCGAAAGCATTCCGCCATTATGGTGAAATGCAGAGCATGGCCGAACTGGGCTTCGTAGTGGTGCAAATGGATGGTATGGGCACCTACAACCGCTCCAAGGCATTCCACGATGTGTGCTGGAAGAACCTGGCCGACGCCGGCTTCCCCGATCGCATTGCGTGGATGAAAGCCCTGGCTGAAAAATATCCCCAGGTGGACTCGACCCGCGTGGGCGTGTACGGGACCTCCGCCGGCGGGCAAAACTCGCTGGGTGCATTGCTCTTCCACCCGGGCTTTTACGACGCGGCGGTTTCGGCATGCGGCTGCCACGACAACCGCGTCGACAAGCAATGGTGGAACGAGCAATGGATGGGTTACCCGGTAGGCAAGCATTACGACGAGCAATCCAATGTGACCAATGCAGCCAAATTACAGGGCGATTTGCTGCTGATCGTGGGTGAAGTAGACACGAACGTGCCGCCGGAAAGCACCTACCGCGTAGCCGACGCGCTGATCAAGGCCAACAAGGAGTTTGATCTGCTGGTGGTACCCGGCATGGGGCATAGCGATGGCGGTATTTACGGACGCCGCAAGAAAAGAGACTTTTTTGTGCAAAAACTTTTAGGTGTAAATCCTCCGAACAGAAACAAGCAAATCACCTCTCAGACCGCAGCGTTGGGGCGGTGAAAATTGGCTGAAAGCTATAAGCTATAAGCTGTAAGCTGTAAGCTGTAAGCTATGAGCTGTATGCTTTAAGCTTTCGGTTCCGCAAGTTTGAATTAGCCAAGGCAGCAACCTGCCTCAACGGGTATTTTTTGCCAAAAAAATAGAGATAACGCATTAAAAGACAATAAGCTAAAAGCATATAGCTTACAGCCTAAAGCATATAGCCACTTATGAAAAAAGCATTACTATTAATCTTCGCGGTAATACTCATGCACGGCTGCGCCCAGAAGCGAAGACCGGCACAACTGCCAGCCGCATCGGCCGACAGTAAGAGCGGCGCGGGCCGCGGCGACGGCCGGCGCATCGAGCTCCTGTTCCTCGGCCACGACAGCCGGCACCATTTCTCGGAAAAGTATTTCCCGATGCTTTCGCTGCCGCTGTTCCAGAAAGGTATCAACCTCACGTACACTTCCGACCCGAATGCGCTGAATACCGAAAACCTCGCCCGTTACGACGGCGTGGTCATTTATGCCAACCATAACACCATTACCCCGGCGCAGGAAAGTGCATTGAAGACTTTTGTCGAAGGGGGTAAGGCGCTTATTCCGCTCCATGCGGCCTCTTTTTGCTTTCAGAACTCGGATTGGTATATCAAAGCGGTGGGCGGGCAGTTCAGTTCGCACAAGTACGGCACATTTACCGCACCGGTGGTGAAAGCAGATCACCCGGTAATGCAGGGCTGGAAGACGTTTGAAACCTGGGATGAAACGTACGTGCATTCAAAGCTCAACCCGGACATTATCGTGCTCCAAGAGCGCGTCGAAGGCGATCACCACGAGCCATGGACGTGGGTGCGCACGCAAGGCAAGGGGCGCGTGTTCTACACCGCTTACGGCCACGACGAGCGCACGTGGAAGCAACCTGCATTCCAGGAACTCGTGGCAAACGGTATTATGTGGGCCGTTAGCGATGAAGCGAAGGTGCGGTTGACCAAATTTAACCTCACCAAACCCACTTACACCGACGCCAACGTCCCCAACTACGAAAAGCGCGACCCGGCGCCGAAGTTTCAACAGCCCCTTTCCCCCGCCGAATCGCAGAAACTGACGCAGGTACCGGTGGATTTCGAGCTGAAACTCTTTGCCTCCGAGCCTGATATTGTGAAACCCATTGCCATGGCATGGGACGAGCGCGGCAGGTTGTTTGTAGCTGAAACACAGGACTATCCCAACGAAGTACGCGACCAGGACGGCGTAGGCAAGGACCGGATCAAGATCTGCGAAGACACCGATGGCGACGGCAAAGCCGATAAGTTCACCATTTTCGCCGATAATCTGAATATTCCAACCAGTCTGGTATTCGCCAATGGCGGCATTATCGTAGCGCAGGCGCCGCATTTCGTTTTCCTGAAAGATACGAACGGCGACGACAAGGCCGATATCCGTGAAAACATCATTTCCGGCTGGGGCAAAAGCGATACCCATGCCGGGCCTTCGAACCTCAAATATGGCCTGGATAACAAGATCTGGGGCGTGCTCGGCTACGCAGGATTCCGCGGCACGAACTCCGGCAAGCAGCTGAATTTCAGTCAGGGCATTTACCGCTTCGACAACGACGGCAAGAACCTCGAATACATCGGCCGCACTTCCAACAACACCTGGGGTTTGGGCTTTTCCGAGGAGTTTGAAGTGTTTATTTCAACAGCGAACGGGAATTATAGCGGGCATTTTGCCATGCCACTTGAATACGTGAAGCGTTCCGTGGCGGACGGCTCGGGCAATACGGTTTACAAACTGGATTCGCATTATGAAATGAATTACCTCACGCCCGCATTGCGCCAGGTGGATTTTCACGGCGGGTTTACTGCCGCTGCGGGGCATAACCTTTACACAGCCCGTAATTTCCCGAAATCGTACTGGAATGCCACCGCATTCGTTTGCGAACCGACAGGGCGGCTCCTCTACCAGGCGCTGCTGAAACCGAAAGGGGCCGGTTATAAAGAAAAGAATGGCTTCAACCTGCTCGCCAGCGCCGACGAATGGTTCTCGCCCGTACACGCGGAAGTGGGCCCGGACGGGGCCGTGTGGGTAGCCGATTGGTACAGTTTCATCATCCAGCACAACCCTACCCCGCGCGGCTTCGAGAACGGAAAAGGTAATGCGTACATCAACCCGCTGCGCGACAATCAGCATGGACGTATATACAGGGTCGTTTGGAAGAATGCAAAGAATTCTCCTTACCCTAAACTCGACAAAAACGACGCGGCAAGCCTGGTGGCCGGCTTGAAAAACGATAACATGTTCTGGCGCACCACAGCACAGCGGCTGATCGTTGAATCGAAGAATACTTCCGTGATTCCGGAGTTGATTAAAATGGTAAATGACCAGTCGGTGGATGAAATTGGTCTGAACAGCCCGGCTATCCATGCATTATGGACGCTCGACGGCCTCGACGCATTCGCCGGTCCGAATGAAGAAGCTTATCACGCCCTCGTACGCGCCATGCGCCACCCTGCGGCGGGCGTGCGGAAAACAGCCGTGAAACTGCTTCCGCGCAACGACAAGACCCTTTCCGCATTGAAATGGACCAACTCATTAAACGATCCCGATTTGAAAGTAAGGCTCGCTACCGTGCATGCATTGACCGACCTCCCGGCTTCGGAAGAAATAGGCCGGATGCTCTACCTCGCTGGTCAGGATTCGCAGAATGCAGCAGATGAATACCTCGCGCAGGCTATTTTCTCAGGGGTTATTAAACATGAAAACGGTTTCAAAGCCGCTGCGGCGAAGCTGAAAGACTCGACACTGACGGCAAGAATCGAGCGCGGGCTGATCGAGGAAACTTATATGCTCAATCTTTGGTCCCCGCCGATTTACCCGCCGGTTGTCTCACACAAAGAATTGAAAATCAAAGCCATTATTACCAAGGCGCAGGAGGAACTTTCGGGTGTGGTAGTGTCGCAGGGGAACCGGCAGAACGGGTACAGTTTGTACATGCAGGAAGGCAAATTGCATTGGCTGATCCGGCAGGATGGCAAGTCATATCAAATCACCTCCACCCGAAAACTGCCCGATGAACGCTTCAATGCTTACGCCACGCTCTCGGAAGGCGGCAAAATGACGCTGGCCATCGAGGACGAAACGCCGGTAACCGGCACAGCCGCAGGCCTTTTCCATCAGTCTTTCGTACCCGACGAGATCCGCCTCGGCCGCGACCTTCGCGACGGAAATCAGGTGGGCGAGTACGCCGACAATGCAAGGCTACGAGGCTGGCTCGACATCAAGAGTACCCTACACCTTAACCAGGCCGTTTATGGTCTGGCCCCCCAGACGCCCAAGGCCCCCGGGACGGCCCCGGCGTCCCAGACAGCACCAGCGGAAATACTCAAAGGCAAAGGAACCCCCACAACCATCAAACTGAAAGTGATCGAGCATGAGATGAAGTTCGATCAGAAGACGTTCACGGTGAAGCCCGGCCAGAAAGTGACGATACAGTTTACAAACCCGGATTTCATGCAGCACAATCTGCTCATTATCAAACCCGGAACATTGGAAAAAGTAGGCAATGCGGCCGACTTGCTGGCGCGGGAAGCGAATGCGATCGCGCTCAACTATGTACCTAAAATGCCCGAAGTACTGCATGCAACGGAACTCGTAAGCCCCGAGGGCAATGCGGCGCTGGTGTTCATCGCGCCCGACAAGCCCGGCGACTACCCGTTCCTGTGCACGGTACCCGGCCATTGGCGGATTATGAACGGTATTATGAAAGTGCAGTGAGTACCCTCAAATAAGTTTAACCATCTAACTCCAATTGTATGAAAAGACCATTATCCCGCCTGATCCGGGAACTGCACCGCTTTTGCCTTGTTGCGGCCGCGGTGGCCTGTTTCCTGAGCGAAAATGCCCTGGCGCTTGCCGCCGACCGACAGATTTCCGGCAAAGTGGTGTCCGCCGAAGACAAGAACCCGCTCCCCGGCGTGACCATCATCGTGAAGGGAAAAAATACCGTGGGTACCGCCACCGACTCGGACGGAAAGTTTAAGCTGAGCGTGCCTGAGGACGCGGTGTTGATCCTTAGCTACATTGGTTATGTGAGCCAGGAACTGACCGTGGGTAACCAGAGCGAGTTGAATGTGGAGCTGGCACCCGACCAGAAACAATTGCAGGAAGTGGTGGTGATCGGGTATGGTACCCAGAAAAAGGGCGACGTGACGAGCTCCGTGGCGAGTATTAAACGGGAGGATTTCATCCAGGGAACCGTGCGTGACGCTGCGCAGCTGGTGCAGGGCAAAGTAGCCGGGCTACGCATTACGACCCCGAGCGGCTCCCCTACCGCCAATACGCAGATCAACCTGCGGGGTATCAACTCTATCGAGGGCGCTACCAACCCGCTGATCCTGATCGACGGGATTCCCGGCGGGCTGAATACCGTGGCGCCGGAAGACATCGAGTCGGTGGACGTGCTGAAAGACGGCTCCGCGGCTGCGATTTACGGTACGCGGGCTACCGGCGGGGTTATTCTGATCACAACCCGTAAAAACCGGGCAAATTCTCGTGCTACGGTGGAGTATTCCAATTATGTGAATATCCAGTCGATCGCCCGTCGCCCCGAACTGCTTACCGGCGACGATTACCGTCAAAAAATCAAGGAGGGCATCGATTACACCGATTACGGCGGCAATACCGACTGGCTTTCGGAGATCATGCAAAAGCCGGTGAGCCATAACCATAACCTCACTTTCTTCGGCGGAAACAACACGACGAACTTTACCGGCTCGGTCAATTACCGCAACTGGGAAGGGATATTCCTGAGATCGGGCCAGAACCGTTTCACCGGTCGCGCCGATCTGAACCATTCCATGTTCAACAACAAACTGAAAACCAACTTACAGATCATCAACCGCATTACCCGTTCCAACGGGGCTGTTTCACCGGCTAACGACGACGCGGCTTACGGCTACGCCTACCGCCAGGCCATGATCCGCAACCCTACCGACCGTGTGCGGACCGATGACGGCAAAAAATGGCAGGAGCGCGACGGCTATTTCTACGAAAACCCCGTTTCACTGCTCAACGAATCGAATTTCGAAAGCTCGTTCAAGGAAATGCGGATGGCCGGTAGCCTCGACTACGCGCCTATCGACGACCTGAATTTCAAGCTGCTCGTGTCGAACGTGCAAAACAGCAACCTCGAAGGCGGTTCCACCACATTTAACCACACAGCCACGCGCCTGAGCAACCAGAATGCAACCGCGTTCCGCAACACGTACGCCAACAACGAGAACCTGCTCGAATTCACGGGAAATTATTCCAAAACCATCGGCAAGCACCGTTTCTCCGTCCTGGGCGGTTATAGCTGGCAGGACGCGACCTATGAAGCATTCGCTGCCAACAACTGGGATTTCCCGACCGACGCCTACGATTGGAACAACCTCGGCGCGGGTGGCGCATTACAAAAGGGTCAGGCAGGGATGAGCAGTACCAAAAACAAATGGCAGCTCGCGGGCTTCTTCGGCCGCGTGACTTACAGCCTGAACGACAAATACTTGTTCATGGCCAGCGTACGCCGCGAAGGTTCGTCACGGTTCGGGGTGAACAACCAATGGGGTACTTTCCCGGCGGCGTCCATCGGCTGGCGGATCAGCAAGGAGAACTTCATGGGTGCCCTCGGAGCGGCTTCCGATATCAAGCTTCGCGCGGGCATAGGCGTAACGGGTACCATCGCGAACAACCCGTACATGTCTCAAATCAGCTATAACTTCGACCGCGGACAGGGTGCATTCATCGGCGGCAAATGGGTACCGGGCTTCGTTCCTGCCCGTAACTTCAACCCCAACCTGCGTTGGGAGAAGAAAGAGGAATACAATGCCGGGGTGGATTTCGGTTTCATGAAAAACCGCATCAGCGGCTCCATCGATTTTTACAGCCGCAAAGTGAAAGATTTGCTCTACAATTTCCCGGTGCCTGTTCCGCCTTATCTGACGGGCAGTATGTTCATCAATGCGGGGGTAATGCAAAACAAAGGGGTTGAAGTGTTGCTGAATATCGTCCCTATCCAAACCGGAGATTTCCAGTGGAATACAGGATTTACCTACTCCACCAACCGCAACAAGCTCGTGAGCCTTTCGAACGACCAGTTCCAGGCTGCAAACGACTTCTTCGACGCCGGTTACACGGGTGAGCCTATCCAGATGAGCACCCACCGCGTGAAGGTAGGCGAGCCGATCGGCCGCTTCTTCGTCTGGAAAAGCGTAGGCGTGGACGACAAAGGCGCCTGGCTCATCGAAAACAAGGATGGCGAGGTGATCCCTATCGCCGACGCGACGCCGGAGGACCGCCAGTATTATGGTAATGGTATTCCAAAACACATTGTGGGCTGGAACAACAACATCCGCTACAAGCAGTTTGACCTCGCCGTAAACATGCGCGGCGCATTCGGGTTCGACATTCTGAACTTCCAGCGAATGTTCTACGGCAACCCGCGCAACAAGGCTTATAATATGCTCAAATCCGCCTACGATCCGATCGACGGCAAAGTGCTGACCAGCGACCTCGTGTATGTTTCCCATTATATCGAAAAAGGCGATTACTGGAAAATCGACAATGTGACCTTCGGCTATACATTGCCTGCCAACACCATCAAGGGCATTAAGAACGCGCGCATTTTCGTGTCGGGCCTTAACCTGGCGACCATTACCGGCTATACCGGTATCGATCCGGAAGGCGTAAGTTTCACCGGCTTCGCACCCGGCAGCGACTACCGCGACAAGTACCCAACCACCCGGACATTCACCGCCGGTCTGAGCGTCACATTCTGATCATTCAATTCTTGCAAACAATGAAAAATCAAAATATAAAATACGCGATCCTGGCCACATTGCTCGCCGGGGCCCCGCTCTACTCCTGCACCGACCTCGACGAACAAGTGTACTCCGAAGTGCTCGGGAGCAGTTACCAGCCTACTGAAAAAGACCTTCCGGCCATTGTAGCGCCTGTATATTCGTCGCTGCGCTCGCTGATGCTCGGCTGGCAAGGCTATTTCGATTTGCAGGAAGAAGCTGCCGACGCGATCATCACGCCTGTACGGCCCAATGGCTGGGACGACGGCGGTACCTACCGCCGGATGCACCAGCACACGTGGACCTCGCTCCAATGGCAGCCCGAAAACGCCTGGCAAAGTGCATTCCGCAGCATTACCACTGTGAACCGCGTACTATCCCAGATCGCGGACGGCGATTTGCCCATTGCCAACGGCAAGGAGGCTACCGTAGCCGAGCTCCGTGCGGTACGAGCATTTGCCTATTACCTTTTGCTCGACAACCATGGCAATGTACCTATTGTAACTGATTTTAAAGACATTACACTTCCCAAGCAGAGCACGCGCAAGGAGGTTTATGATTTTGTGGTAAAAGAATTGACGGAATCGCTCCCAAACCTGAGCGAGAATGCTACCACTACCTACGGCCAGATGAACAAATGGGGCGCGAAGACGCTTTTGGCCAAAATATACCTGAATGCACAGGTTTACACCGGCACAGCCGAATGGACAAAAGCGATCCAGGAAGCGGATGATGTGATCAAAAGCGGCAAGTATGTGCTGGATGCCAATTATTCCGATGTTTTCACCTGGACAAACTTTAACTCGAAGGAAATCATCTTTGCGATTCCTTACGACGAGATTTACGGAACAGGTAACCAGATTCATATGAAAACCCTCGACCCGCTGAGCCGTTCGGTGTACCCGATGAACGCCGGTCCCTGGGGTGGTAACTGCGCCGTTCCGCAATTTATCGATACCTACGACGCCGCAGATACGCGCCTGGCCGACACCTGGATCATGGGCCCGCAAAAAAGCGCTGCAACGGGCGCGGTGGTGATCACTTACAACAAGTCGGTGCCGGGAA
This sequence comes from uncultured Dyadobacter sp., assembly GCA_946481035.1. The sequence goes on from CAMLNK010000014.1 coordinate 11,789, forward strand.
TGGACAAAACCGCCTCGACGGACGGGTTCCGCATTGGTAAATACAAAATCAAACCCAATGCGACCGGCAGCCTCGACAACGACTTCCCGTTCCTGCGATACGCGGACGTGCTGATGATCAAAGCCGAAGGTCTGCTCCGCACCGGTAAAGCCGCCGAGGCCGCAGAACTGGTTACCCAGGTTCGCCAGCGCGCATTCAAAGGCAACCCGGCCAAAGCGACCGTTACTGCGGCCGATCTCGCGAAGGGAAGTCGTTACAACTACGGCTACCAGGCTACCGACGGCACCATTACCGAGCGTCAGGGAGGCGACGATATCCAGTTCGGCCGGTTCCTGGATGAACTGGGCTGGGAATTCGCTGCCGAAGCGCACCGCCGCCAGGACCTGATCCGTTTCGGGGCTTATGAAACTAAGAAGTGGTTTAACCACCGCCCGCAAACAGGCCAGCGCGCACTCTTCCCTATACCGCAAAATGAAATTGACAAAAACCCGAATCTGAAACAGAACCCGGGTTACTGAACCATTTATTAATTTGGGTTAGGTAGTTCCTATTTGCTCACCGGACAAACTATATTTGTTTCGGTGGGCAAATTTTTTATTGTATTCCAAAACCATATTATCCCATGTTTTCCAAATCAACATACTTCAACCGCAGACAAACACTGAAATCCAAACTCGGCAGCGGCCTGATCCTGCTCCTCGGCAATGAGGAAAGCGGTATGAACTACCGGGACAACGTATACCCATTCCGTCAGGACAGCACGTTCCTCTATTATTTCGGCATCGACCAGGCCTCGCTCACCGCCGTCATCGACCTCGATAACGACCGTGAAATCATTTTCGGCGATGAGCTCACGATCGACGACATCGTTTGGACCGGCCCGAAAGAAGCTCTTTCCGAAAAGGCTGCCAAAGTAGGGGTCACCGAGGTGAAACCGGCATCCGCTGTCGGAAGTTTTCTGAAAGACGCATTATCCCGCCGGCAAACGGTCCATTTCCTGCCTCCCTACCGCGGCGAACACTACCTGAAATTGCAGGAATGGCTGCACATCCATCCGTCCGAAGCGGCTCAAAAAGCCTCTGTGAGCCTCATTAAGGCGGTCGTTTCGATGCGTTCTTACAAAACCGAAGAGGAAGTGGCCGAAATCGAAAAGGCCGTCGATACCTCCGTTGATATGCATTTGTCCTTCATGCGCGACACCCGCGCGGGCATGACCGAGAAGGAAATCGCAGGCAGGCTTCAAAGCATGGCCATCGGGCAGGGCGGTGATATCTCCTACCCCGTCATCCTGACCGTCAACGGCGAAATCCTGCACACGCATGCCCGCGACCTCGCGCTCCGCGAAGGTCAAATGGCACTGTGCGACGCCGGTGCTGAAACCGCTATGCATTACTGCGGCGACCTCACCCGCACCATTCCCGTAGGCAAGACGTTCACGACCATTCAGAAAGAAATGTACGAGATCGTCCTCAATGCACAGGAAACGGCTATTGCAGCCTGTAAACCGGGTGTTTTATTCAAAGACGTGCACAAGCTGGCCTCTACCAAACTCGTCGAAGGCATGAAGCAAATGGGCGTCGTGAAAGGCGATCCTGCCGAAGCCGTCGAGCACGATGTACACACGCTCTTCTTCCAATGCGGCCTCGGCCACATGATGGGTATGGACGTTCATGACATGGAAAACCTCGGCGAGCAATACGTCGGCTACACCGACGACCTGATCAAAGGCACCTCATTCGGCTGGAAATCCCTCCGCCTGGGCCGCGCCCTCGAACCCGGCTTCGTCGTCACCGTGGAACCCGGCCTCTACCTCATCCCCACCCTTATCGACCGCTGGAAAGCCGAGCACAAGCTCGCGCAATTCATCGACTACGAAAAGCTCGAATTGTTCCGCAATTTCACAGGCATCCGCATCGAAGACAACCTTTTGATAACCGAAAATGGTAACAGGGTTCTCGGAAAAGAGCTGGTGAAAAGTGTTGTGGGTGTGGAGGGTTTAAGGGGGTGATGGTCTGTTGAAATTGTTGTAAATTTGAGAAAGTAAATTATGTAACGCTTTCAACGACACCGCTATGCAAGTACAATCAGAAATGACTTTTGAACAGCTGGTAGATGCAATTCAGAAACTACCGCCGACAGAATGGAAGAGATTAAAAACCTTAATTGATTCGGGAAAACGGAAGACGCGCTCCCGGGAAGAATTGCTTGCACTACTACTCAATGGACCTGTTGCAACGGAAGAAGAAATCAGGATTATTGAGAACAATAGACGGGCGATTAATCAATGGGGAAGAAAACGGTTATGATCGATTCCTGCATTTTGATTGACTATTTCAGAAAAGCAGATAAAAGCAAAAGTGCCTGGTTTCAGCTAATCAGCAACGGTTTCGATTTGGCAATGTCTGTCATCGTCAAGTATGAAGTTTACGCTGGTGCTACGCCGCAGCAGATAAAATTTTGGAAAGATACCCTCTCCGATGTTTTAATCTTACCGCTGGAAGAACATTGTGTTGATGAAGCCGTGGTTATTAATGCGCAGCTAAAACTTGACAGGAAGCAAATTGAGATAGCAGACCTGTTAATAGCAGCGACTGCCATTTCAAACAAAATGCCTCTTGCTACATTAAACAAGAGGCATTTTGAAAGAATAAGTACGTTAGAACTAATCTAGTCCCCATTACTCCCCCCGACTCCAACTCCTGAATATCTCCCGCTGCAAAGCATCGGGCGACGCCATTTTCGTGATCTCAAACGCCCCGTAGTGC
>CAMLNK010000015.1 GCA_946481035.1 uncultured Dyadobacter sp.
GAAGTGGCAATCGCGACGGGTCTGGAATACTGGTACAACAATATCTTCGCTCTGAGAGCAGGGTATTTCAGCGAAAACAAAAACAAAGGCGACCGTCGTTTCTTTACCGCTGGTGCAGGTCTTCGTTTTGCCGACAAATGGGGTGCCGACTTCGCTTACATGTTCCCGACAACACAAGGAAGCCCGCTTGCGCAGACATTGCGTATCACTTTGTCGCTCCAATTGAACAAAGCTGAGAAGCTGGACGTAGGCGACAGCGAAAACTAAGCCTTAACAGAAATTTAATTATTCAGAGCGAATGGCGTTATTGCAACGTCATTCGTTTTTTTATACTCACCGCTGCCCATGTCACTGGACCGTACCATTGCTCCTGATTTCAAGATCGTTCAAACCGTAAACCTGCCGGAACCTCAAACCTACACCCTCGACAACGGGATCGCATTGCATGTGATCAATATCGGGGAGCAGCCGGTGGTGCGCCTGGAATGTATTTTCGAAGCAGGGAACTGGTACGAAAGCGAAACCGCGGCATCCTATTTTGCAGTGAAGATGCTGACGGAAGGGGTAGAGGGAATGACCTCGCAGGAAATCAGTGAGGCGTTCGACCAGTTGGGCGCATTCACGGAAATGACCCACACCTCCGACCGCGTCGGGATCGTGGTGTATTGCCTGTCGCGCTTCCTGCCGGAGGTGCTGCCGCTGGTGCAAAAGCTGATCCGCAGCGCCACATTCCCCGAGAAGGAGTTTGAGGAACTGAAAAACATCACGATCCAGAACCTGAAAGTGAACAAGGAAAAAACGGCTTATCTGGCCACTACGGAGTTCCGGTCGCGGCTGTTTGGCGCGAGCCATCCTTACGGACAAAGCCAGAGCACTGAGGACATCGAATCGCTTGGAATGGATGCCGTGCGGGCACATTATGAACGGTTTATCCGGGATGGCAAATTCACGGCCGTATTGGCCGGACAGGTTACCGAAGCCGATGTGCAGCACGTGAATGCGACATTAGGGCGAAACTCCTTCGATATAGAGGCTGGTAAATTCTCTTTCAATGCTTCCGAATCCTACCAAGGCGGCGAGGCGATCGTGGAGCGGCCGGAAAGTGTGCAGTCGTCCATCAGAATGGGCCGCGTGCTTTTTAACCGCCATCATCCCGATTATTTCAAAATGCTGGTGACCAATGAGATCCTGGGAGGTTATTTCGGATCGAGGCTGATGAAGAACATCCGCGAAGAAAAGGGCCTCACTTATGGTATCTCTTCACACGTTGTGACATTGCGCAACGAAGGTTACCTGATGATTGGTACGGATGTGAAAAAGGAGTTTACTCAGCAAACGATCGACGAGATCAAAAAGGAGATACACCGGCTGCAAACCGAGCAGGTAGGAGCCGAAGAATTACAGACGGTGAAGAGCTTTATGGCAGGTGAGTTTGCCGGTTCATTGAATACGGCATTCGAGGTGGCCGACCGGCGTAAAATATTGCTGCTCGACAGCCTTCCTGCTAATTTCTTCAACCAATATATCTATCGCATTCGTGCCACGACGGCCGAAGATGTGATGGAGATGGCTCAAAATTACCTGCGCCCGGAAGATATGGTGACGGTGATTGCAGGTGGTAAGTAGTTACTGACCGGCCCTGTCCAAAGCAGTTTTGTAGGCTTTCAGGCAACGCTCCCGCGCTTCCTTATGGTCGACCATCGGTTCGGGATATTCGCTGGTCCCAAACTCCGGAACCCATTTTTTGATATATTCCATTTCCGGGTCGAATTTCTCTGCCTGCGAGGCCGGGTTGAATATCCGGAAATAGGGCGCGGCATCGGTACCTGATCCCGCGGCCCATTGCCAGCCGCCATTATTGGCCGCAAGGTCGTAATCCAGCAGTTTTTCGGCGAAGTAGGCCTCGCCCCAGCGCCAGTCGATGAGCAAATGCTTGGACAGGAAGCTGGCCGTGACCATTCGCACGCGGTTGTGCATGAAGCCGATCGCATTGAGCTGCCGCATACCGGCATCTACCAGCGGGTAACCCGTTTTTCCTTCGCACCATTTCTCGAAATCGGCTTTGTCGTAACGCCATTTAATAAAATCATAATTCTTCCGGAATGCCTCGCCCTTACCCACGTGCGGGAAATTGGATAGGATTTGCTGGTAGAAATCCCGCCAGATCAACTCGTTCAGGAAAGTATCGCTGTGCTCGCGTGCCTGACGTGCGAGCGCGCGTATGCTCACAGTCCCGAAGCGCAGGTGAATGCCTATGCGGCTGGTAGCTTCTTTGGCCGGGAAATCACGCTCTTTGGCGTAATCTCTTAGCAATGCACTATCAACATGGTCGGAAGGGAAATCGTACTCAGCTTTTTCAAAACCCATCTCTTTTAATGAAGGCAGTGCGGGGCTGCGCCATTTGAGGAAATGCGGGAAGTACTTTTTTGTAGGATAGGATTTGAGGTAAACATCGTTGAGTTTCTCTTTCCACGCCCGGCTGTAAGGCGTAAAAACAGTGTACGGCGTTCCCTGACCGCTGAGTATTTCCTGTTTTTCAAAAATGACCTGGTCTTTGCAGGTTTTGAAAACAATGTCCTTTTTCTTCAAAATCCGGTAAACTTCTTTGTCTCGATCGGTGGCGTAGGGCTCGTAGTCAGTGTTGGTGTATACTTCGGCGATGTCGTATTCATCCACCAGCTTTTCCCAGATTTTAAGAGGATACCCATATTCAACGAGAATATCCGCTTCTTTGTCTCTCAATTCCTGCCGGATGTTGGCTACCGTTTCATATATAAAGGTTAGGCGCGGGTCTTTTTTGTTTTCGAGGTCGTCGAGGATGTTACGGTCGAAAATGAAGAGCGGGACCACCGGGTAGCCCGAGCGCAGCGCATAGTATAGCCCCGCATTATCGTGCAGCCGAAGGTCGCGGCGAAACCAGAATATCGCGACTTTATTTTTCGTTTTCAGAGCCATACGGCGTTTTGGATCAGGATAAAGGATGTTTTGTGATGACTTACCTACGAAGTAAGTCCTTTTTTAGATTGGGAGGCCATCGGCAAACAAGGGTTTTAATGGGTCGCCGGCACACCAGTATGTTTTTTCAAATCGTATATTTACGGCCCGAGCGCCGCTGAGAAGTCATATAAGCGTCGCGGTCCAACTTAACTTAACCCGTATTCAATGAAATTACAACTCACGATCCTGTTCAGCCTTTTCTGTCTTGTGGTTTTCGGCCAAAAGAATAATGCCGAAAAGCAGGAATGGAAGCAGCTCTTCAACGGAAAAAACCTGGATGGCTGGGATATCAAGATCCGCGGCTACGAACTGAACGACAATTATAACAACACTTTTCGCGTGGAAGATGGCAAAATGGTGGTACGGTATGATAAATACGACGATTTCGCGCGGAAATACGGCCATATCTTCTACAAAGGCGATTACTCTTATTACCGCATTGCCGTTGAGTACCGCTTCGTAGGCGAGCAGGCGCCCAAGGGCGAAGGCTGGGCATGGCGCAACAGCGGTATTATGGTGCACGGGCAGCCGGCTGCCACAATGGGCAAGGACCAGGATTTTCCGGCGTCGATCGAAGTGCAGCTGCTGGGCGGAAACGAAAAGACCCGCACAACCTGTAACCTTTGCACGCCGGGTACCAATGTGGTGATCGACGGTAAGCTGATCACGCAGCATTGTGTGAATTCAAAATCCAAAACTTACAATGGCGACCAGTGGGTACGTGCCGAAGTGCTCGTATTGGGCGATTCGCTGATCCAGCATTTTGCAAACGGTGAAATGGTGCTCGAATACAATAAGCCGCAACTTGGCGGAGGCAATGTAAGCGGCGCGACTGATCCGGAGATTCAGATCGCCGGAAAACTGCTCGACCATGGCTCGATCTCACTGCAAAGCGAAAGCCATCCGGTAGAGTTCAGAAAAGTGGAAATTCTGGATTTGAAAGGTTGTATGGACCCGAAAGCGACGAACTACAAGTCCTATTATGTGAAGGCCGATAACAGCAAATGCAGCTACGGTAAGAAGAAGTAAGTTGAAGACGAAGAATGTCACCCTGAGCGAGGTGAGAAAGATGTCAGTCTGAGCGAAGTCGAAGACAGTCCATACGGCGAACACCGTGCATGGCCCTTCGACTCCGCTCAGGGTGACATTTCGTTTTACAATCGCACAATCTCCGCGCCGATCGCGTTCAGACGCGTATCGATGTTCTGGTAACCGCGGTCGATTTGTTCGATATTGTCGATTATGCTCACGCCTTTGGCCGACATCGCTGCAATGAGCAATGCAACCCCGGCACGGATATCGGGGGAAGTCATACGGATGCCGCGAAGCTGCGTCTCGCGGTTATGGCCGATTACTGTGGCACGGTGCGGATCGCAAAGGATGATTTGCGCACCCATTTCAATCAGTTTATCCACAAAGAACAGTCGGCTTTCAAACATTTTCTGGTGAATAAGCACCGTTCCCTGCGCCTGTGTGGCGGTTACGAGCACGATACTCAAAAGGTCGGGCGTGAAGCCTGGCCATGGTGCATCGGCAACGGATAGGGTAGAGCCGTCGAGGTAGTTTTCGATGCGGTAACGTTCCTGCGCGGGAATGAAGATGTCATCACCGCGGAATTCCATTTGAATACCCAATCTTTTGAAAACATCGGGGATAATGCCCAGCTCGGGAATTTGGCAATCTTTAATCGTAATTTCCGATTGCGTCATTGCGGCAAGGCCGATGAAGCTACCGATTTCAATCATGTCCGGAAGCATCGTGTGTTCGGTACCTTTCAGCTCGCTTACACCCTCGACGATGAGCATGTTGGAAGCGATACCCGAGATTTTGGCACCCATGCGGTTCAGCATTTTACAAAGCTGCTGCAAATAAGGCTCGCAGGCCGCATTGTAAATGGTAGTAGTGCCTTCGGCCATTACCGCAGCCATCAAAACGTTGGCTGTACCGGTTACCGAAGCCTCATCCAAAAGCATATAAGTGCCTTTAAGGTTCGCAGCATCGACGCGGTAGAACCCACCGTCTTCTTCATCATAGCTGAATTCTGCGCCCAATTTTTCGAAGCCCAGGAAGTGGGTATCCAGCCTTCTGCGACCGATTTTGTCGCCGCCCGGGCGGGGGATCCGTCCTTTGCGGAAACGCGCCAGCATCGGGCCGAGCAGCATCACCGAACCGCGCAATGCAGCCGCTTTCTGACGGAATGAGTCCGATTCGAGGTAATCGAGGTTGATGTCGTCGGCTTCGAAACGGATGGAGGTCTCGCTCAGACGGGTGCGGCGTACGCCCAGATCGCCCAGGAGGTTGATCAGCTGGTTTACGTCGCGGATATTCGGGATGTTATGGATCGTAACAGGCTCTTTGGTCAGGAGCACCGCGCAGATGATTTGCAATGCTTCGTTTTTGGCGCCTTGCGGCACGATTTCACCCTTGAGACGACGATCCCCGGTAATTTTGAATGATGCCATATAAGATTTTGGGCAATTGAGACGGTATAAAATGAAACCTGGATGTTACATTCCAGGTTTTTTGCGGTTGTTATTCCGGTTGTTGTTATTGTTGTTCCGGTTCTGGAACTTGTTGTTCCGGTTGCGGTTCTGATTGCCCTGGTTGTTGCCGCCCTGCCTGTCGGAATTGTGGGACTGGGCTTTGAAGTTGTTGCCGCCCATCTGGTTTACACGGTTGCGCTCCTGGTTGTTGTTGCGGTCTTTCGGCGCGGCGTCGATCGGCCCCGATTTGCGGATATAATCGATTTCTTCCTTCAAACGGCCCTTACTGAGTTGTTCCAGCTGGGCGAGCAGAACGTTGTCTTCCGGGTTATCCTTGTTCCATGCATTAAAGAAAGAACGCATCAGGCGGAAAATATAGGAAACAAATGCGAGGCGGTCTTCCGGGTTTTCGGTTTGAGAAGCTTTTTCCAGAAGCAGATCGATATTGCGGCCGTAATGGCGGAATTGCAGGTTTTGCTGGTTATAGTCAACCCTGAGCGGTTTTTTGCCCAACGCTTCTTTGGATGGCGGAGGGAAAGGGCTGTCGACATCCAACTCGAAACCGGAAATAATGTACAGGTCGTCCCACAACTTGTTGGTATAGTCCTGATTATCCCGCATGTTGGGATGTATCTGACGCATAAGCTCGACCAGGATGTGCGCGTAGAGGGTGCGCTTAGCCTTGTCCTCGATCTTGACGATGTGGTCGGCCAGTTTTTGTACGTTACTACCGTATTCTTTCAATGGGATGTCATTTTTATAATGGACAAAAATAATAAGTTTTTGTGGAAACAAAATGAGGTACAGCGGTAAAACAGGCATTCTGCGGCGCTGACTCAGGGAGCGTAAAGCAAATGTCCCCGCATACTTTCGGAGGGGAATGCCGGGAGGCGGTCGGCTTCGGTAGGGCTGATCGTGTAGTGGTAAAGTCCCGCCGGAATTCCGGGAGAATGCATGGCCGGATACCATAAGCATTCATTGCGTCCGACAAAACAATGTAACACTTTCCGGAAGACCGTCGTTCCCAGTGGGTTCCGAATATTCAGTTCGAGGTCGGCAGGGATGAGCCTGCGGTTTTGAATCGTAAACCTGAACCATTGGTCCGACGGATTGGGAGAAACCGTTGCTATGATCGGCCCGTCGTGTTCTGCCACCTCGAAATCAATCTGGTATGGAGGCGGCGAATGCCCGGTTTTGTCGTGGCATTGAATGGTAAGCAGGTATTTACCCGGCATCAATGTGGCTTGAAGAATGATTTCATAAAACCTTTCTTCCCTGTTTCTCCCGATAGCGGAAAGCAGCGGCATTCTCACATCGGTACAGCCTTCGCAATGCTTTTTTAACCAAATGGCGACCATCGTCGTATCATTATCTGTGTCCGGAAGGTTTTCATCAAAAATGCGTATTGCTATTACTGGTTTTCCGGAAACGGTTTCGCCATTCATAAGCTGCCTGCCGTCAACGAGCACTTGGAGGAGTGGTGGCAGATCATTATCAGAAGGCTCATGGGCGGCGGTATCCGGTAGCAGCGAAGGAAAAATGCGGATTGCCGGGTCACCGTGGAGCGTCATTTGCTGTACGGTAATGCTGTCCAGAATGCCCGGATTACATGCCAGATTCCGCCGGATCGCTTCCCGTTGGATTATGCCAAACGGTTTACTGGTGAATGCAGAATCGGCCATCACTTCGTAAAGATGCTCGGTATAGCGCCTCAATGCGGTCGACGGGCCGTTGAATGTATGTGCCAGGAAGAGTACTGCTCCGCTATTTGGTGCAAAAATCCAGTCGCTGCTTAATGTTTGGGTCGAATAAAAAATGCTGCCTGCCGCACAGCCATTTACGATCACCGCCGGATAGTGTGGATGGTTCCGGTAGTTCCGCGCCGGATCGGTGGCGCGGCCAATGTCGATGTCAGTAACATCTATGGAAGAATGGCCGAATAAGGTAATGAGTCCCACGCCTTCGTTGACCTGCGGATCAATGCGGACCTGTTCGACCGCATTGTCTGTGAGTTTTGAAATCGTGGTCGTATTACCTGCGAGCGGGGTGTTTTCAAGTTTCTTATCAAATGATTGAAAGTAAGATCTGAACATATTCAGTTCATCCTTTGACCTTCCGCCGCTTAAATGCAATATCCGCTTTCGCCATGCTGCCCTTGCTGGTTCCGCTTCCATAGCCTGTACTTTGCGGAGGTAAGCAAGCAGTTGCTGTGCATTCAATGCATTAATGCGGCCGATCGGGACGAGTGGATTATGGGAACCTTTCATAGTAGCCAATGCAATGTCCGAGCCTGGCCAGCCTGCGTTCGGAACCATGTCTGTTTGCCACGAATCCTTCATTTTTCTGGCTTTTTGTGGATCGATGGATCTTCCGGCCAGCAGTACAAATTTCAAATTGCCCTTATCATACAACCACCGCATTGCATTGCGGATGCCCTGGGGACCGGGCTGGCCGGCATTGAACTGGTCGTAAAGTTCATGGCTGTAAACGATCGACGTTTTATACCCGCCGCCGCTTTCGGAAGCACGGTAACGCGCATATTCGTCGACCGCATCAAGCCCGTCCGCGTTTGCGCGCATGAGCGGGTGGGTGATGATGAGGTACTCCGTTTCAGGACCGAGTGGAGCGAATTTAACAATGCGGGAAGGGAGCGTGCTCATGTGCCCGGGCGCAATGCGCGGTCCTGCTTGCGGGTAGCGCATATGTGCGCACGAGAGCGATATGTGCCCACCTGTGCCCACGGGTAGGAGTGTTAATGCCAGCCGCCCGGTCTCGTCGAAATCCTCAACTTGTATTTTAAACTGAATAGCCCTCGTTTCACGGCCGACTACCTTTATATCAACTAGTTTTCTCCCCAATTTCTGACCGCTACCCAGCCATAATGTAAATGAATGCACGCCCGGTGACCAGCCTGCAAGGAGTACTTCACAGTCGATGTCTGATTGCGTTGCTTTAAAAAGTTTATTGGTTTTAAAAATAATTTCAAATGGCTGATGTTCCGCTATTTCAGGCCCTGTCCAGTCTTCTCCTTCATCGTAGGCGGTTAGTAGTGAGCCGGTTTCGTAGTTGCTTTCAGGCGGGAAGAACCGGCCGGGGAGGTAATGGGAGGTGAAAAGTTGCACGGACTCTTCCCAATGGAATGTAGCGCTGTCGGTAATCGTGCCGGGGGTTGGGAAGCTGATCCTTGGTCCGAGTTTGCCGTTGTGCCAGGTCAGAAAGTAGGCAGTGGTGTCGGAGTAGAGGTTATAGTAAGGATGCGGGATGGCATCAGGCTTTGCGTAGAGCGCGGTATCGGCATAGCCATCATTCTTTTTGCCCGAAAACAGAATGTACCCATTATGACCTAGCCTGCCTGATGAGTCGCCCTTCGCCTCAATCGGTAATTCGCTGCCGTGCGCGAACATTTGAATGCCCGAGACCCATATGGAATCGACTGGGATGCCTTCGCGGGCGAGTTCGGCGGCGGTGATTTTGTAATGGCCGTTTTCGACGACCGGAATGCGCAGGTAAGTCTGCCGGTAGTCGATCCATTCGTTGCCATAATGCTGTTGCGCATTGCATTGGGTATACCAAAGCACGCAATGGAAGATCAGTAAGGTGTGTGTAAAAATCCCTGGCATCGTTTCTCAAATTTTTGACGCACAAGGACAGTCCGCAAGGATCGCCCGACTTATTCCGGCTGCTTTCGGATGTACAGGTTCATGGAAAACGAATATTGATGATCGTCATCAACGCCATGAAACTCCGAACTCGTTAGCTCCCAATCGTCCGGATTGAATGCCGGGAAATATGCGTCGCCTGCTACTTGTGCGTGTACAATGGTCAGATACATTCTATCGGCCAGCGGAAGCATTTGCTGGAAAATACTCGCGCCGCCTAATATGAATACGTCGGTTTCATCGGAAAGTAACGCTATGGCTTCGGAAATATCTTTGGCATACTCCACATGCGGCTCCGCTTGCTCGGGCGGGTGTGAGGTAATGATCACGTTCCGGTACTCCGAATGCAATGCGTCGGGGGCTTCGAAGCTCTTTCTACCCATAATGAATGCCTTCCCGGCGGTAACTCTGCGGAAGTGCGCCCATTCATCAGGCAAATGCCAGGGCAGACTGTTATTCGACCCAATCACATGATTTTCACTCATCGCAGCGATGATATATAGTTGCAGTTTCATAGTAGTGATCTTTTTTTCTATCTCTATCTCTATCTCTATCTCTATCTCTATCTCCGTCGGTTAAAACCGACGGCAAAAGATAGTCTGTTAGCGTCGGTTTTAACCGACGGAGTATAGGAAAGAGTATTAATTCGGTTGCGGCTTTTAGTGGCAAATAAATTTTTAACCGATCGCCCATTCAAATTAACCATTCATCCCAACAACAGCATCTTTTTAACATGGTACCTTGCATCGCAAAGTACCTGTGTATACCTTTGTATTGTTAGAAGTTTAAATTCTATCTGTTAGCCATGAACATATTCATTTAAAATTAACTCATGAAACCACATGAATATTGAAAATGCCCAAGTGCAGATGCGGAAGGGAATTTTGGAATTCTGCATCCTGCACATCATATCCCGGGGCGAAGTATATGCTTCGGATATGTTGGATGAACTCACGTCCGCTCACATCATGGTGGTGGAAGGAACATTATACCCTCTTCTTACCAGGTTAAAAAACTCGGGCTGGCTGGATTATAAATGGGTGGAGTCGTCTTCGGGCCCTCCAAGGAAATACTATGTTTTGACGGATGAGGGGAAGGTCTTCCTGGACGCAATGCAAGCTACGTGGTTTGAGCTCGCCGACTCGGTGCAAACCGTGATTAAACGCACCGAGGATTTGAGCAAAACGGCTTCAAGCAATCTTCCTGACCCTAACTGACCACTCAAAGACATTCGATTATTTCAATCATGAAAAAGACAATCAGCATAAATATAGGCGGCATAATCTTCCACATCGAGGAAGATGGCTACGAGAAACTGAAAGGGTATCTCGCCTCTATCCAGAAGTATTTTTCTTCGTTCGCGGATAGCAAAGAGATCCTTTCGGACATTGAGGGCAGGATTGCAGAGCGGTTTTTGAACAAACAAAAGGCGGAGAACAAGCAGGTGATCTCGCTGTCGGACGTCGATGAGCTGATCGCCGCCATGGGTACCGTGGCCGATTTCGAGGCGATCGAGCAAGCCGAGGATATTCTGGCCGACCCGCTGGAAACCGCTTCCGCACCAACATCCGCACCAAGGCAAGAAACTTATACTTCGGCGCCTAATGCGCCTAAAACAGAACCTGCAAAGCCCGGCGCACCCCGGAAACTTTACAGAGACCTTCGCCGGAAACTGCTCGGCGGTGTAGCGGCCGGTTTGGCACATTACTTCACGGTGGATGCCATCTGGGTCAGGCTTGCGTTCCTGTTCGCGGTGATCGGCTTACCGGCGGGCTCGGGCATGCTCGACATGAATGCAGAAGAAGTCTTCGGGCCGATCTCGGGCTTTATGGTGCTGGTGTACATAGCCATGTGGGTCGCATTTCCCGGCTCAACAACTTTGGAAGAAGATGCCCATATCAAGAAATTCTACCGCGATCCGGACCGCAAGGTCGTGGGCGGTGTGGCCGCCGGTGTGGCCTCCTATTTCGGGGTCGACCTTGGCGTGGTGCGCTTTCTTTGGGTGTTATCGATTCTGCTGTTCGGTACCGGTTTCCTGATCTACATCGTGCTGTGGGTGATTGCGCCGAATGCCAATACGCTTACCGAAAAAATGGAAATGCAGGGGGAGCCTATTACCCTCTCCAATATTGAGTCGAACATCAAGCAGAGCCTCAATTTGGAAGAAAGAGGGGGAGAAGAGCACATTGCTACCAAGATATTGTTGCTGCCTTTCCGCGCCATCGGGCTGGTCGTGGCGGCGCTGGGAAAGTTGCTTAGAGGGCTTGGGCCGGTTTTGAGGATATTGATCGGTGCATTCCTGATTGGGATGTCGGCACTTGGGTTGCTGGGTATTGTAATTGCAGCGGGCGTAGCGCTCGGGCTTACCAGTGCCGGAGCATTCGATAACCTGCCGATTCCGATGCTGATTTACCAGGAACTACCCGAAATACTGATCCTTTCAGGCATATTGGTGGCTGCTATCCCTTTGGTGACTTTCCTTTTGCTGGGCCTTACATTGATTTCCAATAAAAAGATCGTCGGCGGAAGCGTGTGGCTAACCATGCTGGGGCTGTGGATCGTGGGTGTGATCGGCGCTACTGTGGGAGGCGTTAACTACCAGCAGAATTTTGCCAAAAGCGGGGAAGTGAACGAGACGACCTACTATGCAGTGCCGCGCGGGACGCTGACTTTGGATTACAAATATTTATATGATGAGGAGAATATCGATGTAGATGTACGACTGGCCGGGTTGAATGCAGGCGACAGTATCAGACTTGACAAAACACTCTATGCAAAAGGCCGTTCCCGCGCGGATGCCGAGAAAAATGCGCGGGAGATCAAATACGCACCGGAAATCCGCGATTCGGTGTTCCTGCTCACGGAAGGCCCGACACTTTCAAGCCGCTCGCGGTTCCGTGATCAGCAGGTCAACCTGACAGTGAGTGTGCCTTACGACAGACCTTTTGCGATGAAGCGCGACTTCTACCACCAGTTGAATGATTGGGACAGAAATCAGCAAAACATCAAAAAATACGACCTGCGTGATGCCGACGATATTACCTGGAGCAAGCTCGTTTGGGTTATGCGCCGCGATTCGGGGCTCGTTTGTACCAACATTCCATTGAAATACATCCGAAGCGAAAACAGCGAAGGTGATCAGGGCGGCTATTCTTTTGAATACAACGACAACAGCGATCTCGAACTGGGCGAGCGTGGAAGGTATAGCAAGCAATTCCCCGTTTCGGATTTCAAAAAGGTAGATATCGGCGGGGCGTATTCGATCATCATCCGCCAGGGAACGGAATACAGCGTAACAGCCGATTCGGATAACCAGGAGAATATCGATGACATTAAAGCAGTGGTGGAAGATGGCGTGCTGCGTGTGAAGCGTACCCGCGAATTTAACCTCTTCGATCACGAAAAATGGGAACGTGTAGGCATCGTGATCACCATGCCTACCGTTGAAAGCCTGTCGCTGTCCGGAGCCAACAAAACATTGGTGACGGAGTTCAAAGACCTGCCGAAACTGAATGTGGATATTTCGGGAGCATCCAAAACCGAGCTGAATGTGTTTGTAGATCAATTGTCGGTGAATGTTTCCGGCGCTTCGAAAGCTACATTGAGAGGTTCGGCCAAATCGGCCAAGCTGGATGCGCACGGAGCCTGCAAGGTAACGGCCACCGAAATGAATATCCAGAATGCGGAGGTGGACGCTTCCGGTGCCTCAAAAGTGGAGCTGAGCCATGTGCCTAACCTGAATAAGCACGCGAGCGGCGCAAGCAAAATTAATGTGCAGTAATATTTTGAATGCCGGTGCAACGTCGCCGGCATTCTTTTCATCTTTTCGGAAAATCTAACTTAGTAAACCATGAAAAGAACGCAACTATTCCTTATTGCAGCCCTTTTGATCACCGCATTATCATGCCAGGTATCCGCACAGGAGACTCGTAAATTTTCTGTTTCGGGCTTCACCAAGCTTTCTATGGGGAGCTCATTCAAAATAGATGTGAAGCAGGGAGGCACTTTCAGTGTGACCGCCACCGGCCGCTCCGAGGACCTGGAAGATATGGAGTCGGCTGTGAAAAGCGGTACCCTGCATTTAGGTTATAAAAACAATGGCTGGAACAAAAACCGCAAGACGGTTGAAATTGCTATCACCATGCCGGCCCTCGAAGGGGTTGACTTTTCCGGCGCTTCCAAAGCCAATGTAGCCCGTTTCAGCGGCGTGAAATCGATGGATATCGAAGTTTCCGGGGCATCGCAGGTAACCATGAGCCTCGCATCCCCGAAAGTAACTGTTGACCTTTCCGGCGCATCGTCGCTCACACTCACTGGCGAAGGCGATGTCCTGACCGGCGATGTTTCCGGCGCGTCATCATTCAAAGGCCGCGAGTTCTCCGCCAAAACCGTGAGTATCGACGCCTCGGGCGCCAGCAGTGCCGCAGTACTGGCCAGCAATACTGTGAATGCGGAAGCCAGCGGTGCTAGCAGCATCCGTTATTCGGGCGGTGCGAAGGATGTTCATTCCAGCACTTCCGGCGCCAGCTCGATCAAAAGAGAGTAAAGACAACCATTTAATATACACCATGAACAACAAAGAAGGCCTGCGATTGCGGGTCTTCTTTGTGTTTAGGGGCATTTGTATCGGAATGTGGTGGTCATTGTTTCACCTCCCGAAGTGTTTTTGGGTGCGGAGGAGCCAGGTAAGCCATCGGCATTGTATTGATAAACGGTCTCCGTGTCGTAATTAGGCGCTCCGATGTAGCTTGTAAATTTCTCGCCGGTCAGGTTGTTCATGCCCTCTGTTCCGGCGACAGTCATTACATTTTCCGGAATGCCTTTAAATTTTACCGGGATATGCGTTTCGGGATTGACGTGGTCGTCATAACTGAACTCCTGAAGGTAATTAGGCTGACCCTTGTCGGAGAACTTAACACTTT
>CAMLNK010000016.1 GCA_946481035.1 uncultured Dyadobacter sp.
CCCGAAATTACTCCGCGCGGACGGCGCGGAGCACCCCTGGTCGGTATTGTGGGCATTATCGATCCTGCGAAAGGTCAAATGACTGCCGTAAAAGCGGTGAATGCCCTCGTCAAAAAAGGTACGCCGGTGAGGCTGGAAATTGTGGGTGAAATTGGCGATCCGGCTTATTATGAAGAAATTGCAGCTTATATCGCCGAACAGGGGATTGCCGAACATATCGGTTTCACCGGATTCACCAAAGATATTCAAAGCATCTACCGTCGCCTCGATGCGCTGCTCATGTGCTCGCCCAATGAGGCACTCGGGCGCGTAACGATTGAAGGTATGATGTACGGGGTTCCGGTGGTCGCATTCGATTCGGCAGGTACGAGCGAGATCATCCGGCACGAAGAAACCGGCCTGCTCTACCGGTCCGGCGAGCAGAGCCTTGCCGATGAGTTAGAAAGGCTGCTCAACGATCATTCTCTGTACGCGGGCATTGCGGAACGCGCAAGAGAGCATGTTTTCCAAAATTTCACGATTACAAAATATCGCGACAACTTTATCAAAGAGGTAGAAAGTTGCCGCAAAAACTGAGTTATGCAGTATCCCAAAATTTCGATCATCACAGTCGTTAGGAATGGCGAGAAAGACCTGGAAAGCGCCATTAAAAGCGTCGTTACCCAGAGCTATCCCAACATTGAATTCATCATTCTGGATGGGCTCTCAACCGATGGAACACTGGATATCATCCGGAAATACGAAGATCAGATCGCATTTTGGAAAAGCGAGGCCGACCGCGGGATATTCGACGCTATGAACAAGGGGCTCGATCTCGCCACGGGCGACTGGGTTTTCTTCCTGGGCTGCGACGACGTGCTGGCTTCCCCGACGATCATCGAAGAAGTTGCCGCCGAATTTACGGTGCCCGATAATATCTATTACGGGAACACCTATCTCAAAAAGAGCAACCATATCTATACCGGTAAAGTCAGCAAATGGAATATCGCCCTGCGCAACATTTCACACCAGGCCATTTTCTACCCGAAGTCCATTTATAAGCAAAAGAAGTATAACTTAGACTATAAATTAACGGCCGACCACGTCTATAATGTGGAATTATACGGTCGTTTTGCCGGGCATTTTATATACATGCCCAAACTGATTTCGATATACAATGACCTGGGAATGAGCTCAGTGAATGTTGACCAACAACATAAAAAGGACATTATCGGCATCGTCTTCGATAATCTGGGCGGTGCGGTTGGTTCGTACTACTGGTTTCGTGTGAAGGTTTCGAATTTTAAAAACAGCCTGAAAGGTGGGAAATGATCTTTTCGTGCGGGCAGTCCTGGATAACTGGCTCTATTATGGGGCGGTTTACGTAGGATTTCTATGCCTCTATCTTTTCCTGTACCGAAAACTCTACTGGGGCATCCTCGATCCGTTCCTGCTCACGGTCATCAACCTTACCGGCGGGGCGTTTTGCGTGTACTTCCTCTATTCCGACGATACTCTGAAACCCATTTATGGCTGGTCGTTTGTAGGCACCGAAATTGCGCTTTTCCTAGGGCTGACGCTCGCTTCCTACCTTCCGGTGATCAAACTGGGAGGCGATACGAATAAAGTCGAAATCCCGACGCGGGGCATAAGCGAGTTCGATATATTCCTTTTCGTGGTTTGTACCGCCTATGTTTTAATTGAAGCTGTCAATCTAAAAACGGTCGGGGTGGTGCTGCTCAATAATGAGGCAAACCACGTCTCCGCTTATGAAGGTCATGGAATCATGCGTGCATTCCTGGTTTCCTATCGGACATTGGTGATCATGACGCTCTATTACAAGCTGATATACCTCAAACAAAGGTTCAACCTGTTCGAGCTGTTTATCTGCTTTGTATTGCTGCTCGACATCGCTACCAGCGGGTCCAAAGGGGCTATCGTCGTTTTCTTCGTTAGCTACTTCCTCATTACCTACCCGATGGTGGTTCAGGGAAGGATGAACACGATCAAGCTCTCGTGGCCGCTCCTAATTGTGCTGGCGAGTTTTCCTGTCGCAATCGTCATGATTTCCGTGGGTGCCAACCCGTCCTCAGCGATTCAGCAAGTCGGCTTGCGACTTATGTCGAGTGGCGATATTTTTCTGCTGGGTTACTATGACGACGTCATGGAGACCATCCAGGAATCCTCATTTTTTAAATATGCCTTTTATCCGGGCTGGGGAACGATCCTGAAAAACCTCGGATTTGAGATCACGCCCCCCGAGCCAATTGGTGTGGATGTGTTTGCATTTTATACAGGCCGCCGTACTTCGGGTGCAAACGGGCGATACAATTACCTGGCCTACCATTTCTTCGGGCTCTGGGGCGGCATTATATATGCATTGATCATCGGCTTGCTGCTGGGATACCTGCGTAGTATGTATAAAAAATTGAACCCGCTGAACATGAACTATTATTCATTCCTGTTCCTGGTCGTGCTGATCAGCTGCTCGACGCGCCTTGTCGACGATCTTCTGCTGTTTGGTAATACAAGCTTCTGGGCCCTCTTATTTTTGACAGTATCTTATGTGGTAGCCAAAATCCTGTACATGGTGCTCCAAGTGGTCACCGGACCAAAATCGTATGCCTAATATTGTCTTTTTTATTTATAATATCTCGGCGGTTGGCGGAACAGAACGTGTAGCTTCGGTCATTATCAATGAACTCGCCAAAAGAAATTATAATGTTCATGTGTTGGGCCTCTATGGCGATCCGGGCAAGATTTTCTTCCCTTTCGAGCCGAATGTGAAGGTAACCAGCCTGCATATCGACGACCTGAAAGGCATCCGGAAAATCCTTTATTCACAGCATAAGATCCGGCAGTTCGTCAATAGCAACCACATCGACACGTTTGTAACGGTCGAATCGATTATGGCTACCTATTCGGTGCCGTCGCTGGCATTTACCGGCATCCGGCACATCGTGTGGGAGCATTTCAATTTCAAGGTAAGCCTGGGTATCGCCGCCAGGTCGCTCGCCCGGCAGCTTGCACTTTGCTTTGCCGACGGCATCGTGACGCTCACGGCCCGCGACACCCAATTCTGGAAAAAGGGAGCGTGGTACCGGCATGCTGAATTAGTACATATCCCGAACCCGATGTTCCTGGAAGAGCAAAAAGTGAATGAAAATCCTTCCCAAACGGTCATTTCCGTTGGGAGGCTCACTTTCCAGAAAGGCTTTGACCTGCTGGTGGAAGCCTGGGGCGGGCTGCCTGACGGGCTACGGAAGGAATGGAAATTGCTCATTATCGGCGATGGAGAAGATAAACCGCTCCTCGAAAAGAAAATAGCGGAACTCGGCATCGGAGATTCGGTTGAGCTCGTCGGCGCTACGAAAGCAGTTTTTGCCTATTTCGAAAAAGCGTCTGTATATTGCCTGAGCTCGCGGTTCGAGGGGCTGCCAATGGTCCTTCTCGAAGCATTGGCATTCCACCTGCCGATTGTCGCCTTTGATTGCGACACCGGGCCGGAAGAGCTGATCGAAAACGGGCAAAACGGCATTCTCGTGGAGGCTGGAAATGTAAACCAAATGGCGCAATCGCTGACCGCCCTGCTGGAAGATGATGATCTGCGGCAGCGCATGAGAAACTACAAATCACAAAGGCTCCACGCGCTCGAACTGGGCGGCATTATAGCACAATGGGGCCAGGTATTGAAATAGAAAACCACAACTTTTTAATAACACACTAGCTTTGAAACCGCAAAAACTGCTCTACATATTACACGACATACAGATCGGCGGTGTTGAGGTGGCCCTGCTATCGGCCATACCCGAACTGAACAGGCAATTTGATCTGAAAGTGATGGTACTGGGAACGGTCGATGCCAATATGACCAGCCACCTTACTTCCGAAGAAAAAGCATGCCTGGTTCCGTTCGACTATAAGCTGAGTATGTACCCGCTGGTCATTCCGAAAATGATCCGGTTCATTTTGCGCTTCGCTCCTGATGTCATGATTTGTTCATTATGGCGGGCTTCTTTGCTGGGAGTCATCGCCAAAAAGCTTCGGCCACGGCTTCGTTTCATCTCTTTTATTCATAACACGGCATTTTTTCACCGCTTCGATCGGCTATTCAGCCGGGCTGCTATCCGTAATGCCGATTCGATCTTCACAGACTCGCGGGCCACAGCGGAATTTGTCACCGGGCAATTCAAGCCTACGGTGCCCGTCGAGGTGATTTCTTTCTTTACCAGCCATTCACCGAAACTTAAAACAGCCCCGCCCCTGAATAACCATGACGTACGCTTCATGTTTCTCGGACGGATCAATACTGTAAAAAACTTACCTTTGGCTATCGATGCAATCCGGTATCTTGCCGATCGCGGGCACAATGTATCTCTGGATATTTACGGTAGGGACGACGGTATGCTCGAAACAGTTACCGAATACATCCGGGCCAGCCAGCTCGAAAACCGGGTTCGGTTTCAAGGCGAAGTGAATGGCAGCCAAAAACCGGAAATATTCAGGAATCATCATTTCCTGATCCAGCTGAGTGCCAACGAAGGGATGGCTATGAGTGTAGCGGAGGCAATGCAAAACGGGCTCGCGTGCTTCGTGACCGCAGTAGGTGAAATTCCTAACTACGCGGCAGACATGAAGACAGCGATTTTTGCCGATATTAGTACTACCGAAGCATTCGGTAATTCATTGAAAAAACTGGAATCCGTGCTCGTCGATCCACAAATCTACGACCGGATATCGACCGACAGTTACGAGAGCCTTAAAACGGCGGGTACCTATTCGGAATCCCTGATACGGGGTATCGGGAAAATCCTGCAAGGGAACGTTTCTGTAAGCAGTCATTAATATCGTATTCAACGGGGGAGCGGTTAGTTTGGAGTTGTTATTGAAATTATGAAAATATTACATGTCATCACGCTTGCTGAACTCGGGGGCGCTCAATCCGTGGTGATCAATCTGGCTCGGGAGTCTGTCAACGACGGGCATGAGGTAATGGTAGCATCGTCGGAGGACGGAGAGCTTTGGAAAGTGTTGCCGTCGGAAGTAGGGCAATGGAAAATCAACCCATTGCAGCGGTCGATCAGCCTTTCCAAAGAACATAAGGTCGTGAATGAGCTGCGCCGCCTGTACCAGGTCTTCAAGCCCGACGTAATACACCTGCATTCATCGAAAATCGGGATTCTCGGTCGCCTTGCATTTCCCCGGAAAAAGATCGTTTATACCGTCCACGGTTTCGATTCGATCCGGGTGGCGTTCAGGAAGTTTCTTCATCTGGAACGCCTGTTGCAGCTCCGGGCCAAACACATTGTAGGTGTAAGTAAATACGATTACCAGAACCTGCTGAGCGAGGGAATCAAAAAGAACGTCTCTTACATTTATAACGGCATTACCGACTATTCGACCGACGTCCCCGGGAACCATAGCGAAAGCTACCACAGGCTCGCTGGAATGATCCGTTCGAAAACCGGTTTCAAAGTGATGTGCATTGCCCGGATTTCGCCGCAGAAGAAGTTTGAGCTTTTTTGTGAAGTAGCCGAAATGCTGGCTGGCCACAACGTTCATTTTTTCTGGATCGGTAATAAAGACGAGATGGCCGACCTTCCGGCGAATGCCTATTGCCTCGGCGAAGCGGAAGACGCGCACCGCTTCCTGGAATACGCCGACTTGTTCATGCTTCCCTCCAATTACGAGGGCATGCCGATGTCGATCCTCGAAGCACTATGT
Organism: uncultured Dyadobacter sp.; assembly: GCA_946481035.1. The sequence continues at coordinate 5,704 of CAMLNK010000016.1, forward strand.
TATTCCGTTCCGGTGATCGCTTCCGATGTCGGCGGGATCGGAGAAGTACTTAACGGACTGAATGGCAGAGCAGTAACTAATACGGCGAGTGAATTTGCCAATCAGATTCTGCATTATGCGAAGCATCCGGCCGAGCTGACGAAGGCGAAAGCGGAAGCCAGAAAGTCGTATGAACAATACTTCACGGTGGGTGCGATGTACCGCATGTACCTGTCGTTATACAAGTCGATCTCCTGAACTTCACCGCACGGGCACATACGAACGGCTGGTGATTATAGGAAATGTGATAAATCGTTGAAATCGGACGAGCGCGCGGGGAGCCGAAAAAAAAAGGAAAAAATCTTTACAGTAAAATAATATTTTGCGTTGAATCCTTCCCTATATTTGCCAGAAGTAGTTTCTCCCCTTCTCCACCAAATATAAATTTTTAGCGCAAAAGCCCTTCTCTGCCAAAAATTATATTTGATTTGACTATGTTTATAATTTCATATTTCAAAAGTTTATTCCTAAACTTGTAGCTTAACACACGCATATTCTGCAATCACACTATTTCTTAGTTCATAAAATACACACATATGAGCAACACTTACGTATCTGACCGCAAGTACATTCATCGGCTTCTAAGCAAAAGCGCCGTTTCAGAGGAAGTCCTGATTGTCACCAGCTACGACTACTTTCTTCAAAAATACGATCTGGCTCTGCTCCTTAAAAGATACAAGGAGATCATCCTGATCCCACATTCAGATAACGACGATTATCTTCTCAACCACACCGTAAGGCCATTACTCGACAGATTTGAAAAAATACACCTGGTTACCAATCCGCAATATGACCGCCGGAACCGTGTAATCTACGAGTTGGTTGTGCGGAAAAACAAATCGATACGAATTACAACGGTTTACGATTTCTGCGAGAGAGACCTCAAAAAAGTATATATCCCGGACGACGTCACCGAAATCAATCCTAACCTTCTGACTGTCCCCACGTTCGGCCGCAGGGTTCGTTACCCCAAGAAAATCATCGATATTACGATTTCAACTATACTTTTCCTGCTTACGTTTCCGATTTGGATACTCAGTTACTTCCGGATCAAACTGCAATCTCCCGGTCCCGTATTCTACTTTCAGGAACGCGTGGGCATGAACAACAAGTCGTTCAACTGTATCAAATTCAGGTCAATGCGCCTGGATGCGGAACAAAACGGCGCATCTTTTTCGAAAAAGAATGATTCGAGGATATTCTCGTACGGGTCGTTCATGCGCCTGACGCGTATCGACGAGCTGCCGCAGATTATCAATATTTTCAGACGCGACCTGTCGCTGATCGGCCCACGTCCGGAACGCCCCGTTTTTACGGAAACCTTTGACGAAATCATTCCTTATTACAACCTCCGCCACAATATCAAGCCCGGTATCACCGGCTACGCGCAGGTAATGTATTCGTACGGAGCGGGCGTGTATGATGCGCGTCACAAGCTCATGTATGACCTTTACTATATCAAAAACTGGAACTTGTTCCTGGAATTGAAAATCATACTCCTGACGGCCGTGGTGATATTCGGCAAGAAAGGCAGGTAATCCCTCTGACACCTACGTAGCATTCTTAATAGTCCTGGAATGAGGAAAATCTTTTATGTGCTGCTGTTATCGGCAGCACTTTGCGCTGAAAGTTACTCACAGGATTCTACCTTTTTTTATTCCGCCAGAATAAACGCGGCCGGCTCAACAGCAAACGTTCCCTTCTGGCTATATGCCAATAGCAATGCCGCCTTACCCGAAAAAGGCTCATTCGTACAAGGTGCCGCCAGTTTTCACCGGGTTTACAACAGAAACAACCCGCGTTTCTTCCAATGGGCAGGCGGCGCCGAGCTGATAGGTTATGCCGGCAAGAAAAATAACGCATTCTTTACCGATCTGTTTATTGCCGGCAAAGCGGGGCCTGTTGAGCTTTCCATTGGTCAACGAAAAGAATTTATGGGCCTCGGCGACAGCCTTCTCTCGATGGGGCCTATTGCGATGTCCTCAAACTACCGCCCCTATCCGAAAATACAACTTTCCACACCCAATTTTGTAAACCTGATCCCGGGTAACGACATCATTTCCTTTAAGGTTTCTTATGGAGACGGCCTGCTCGGCGCGGCAGCTGTGCATTATGGCAACGTTACCAGCGTGCCCGACGTTTACCTTCATCAAAAATCCCTTTACATAAAACTGGGCAAGAGTCACCATCGCCTCAACTTGTTCGGAGGTTTCAATCACCAGGCCATGTGGGGCGGCGAGGATAAGATTTTTACGGGCGGCCTCAAAAAGGCCGAGGCCTACGAGTATGTTATCTTCGGGAAACCGTGGAGCCATAGCCGCGTTGGTAACCATTTCGGGACGATCGACGTTGCCGCGGAGTGGAAAGGAAAACAATGGGATATTTTCCTCTACCGCCAGACGATCTACGAGGATGGCTCGCTTAGCAACCTGTCCACTGTATCCGATGGTTTGAGCGGGTTACGGTTTAAGAGAAAACGAAGAGACGAAACATCCCCTACATTTCGGTTCAACACCCTGTTATTTGAATTTCTCTATACCAAAAACCAGGGTGGAGCGATATTCGACTACCTGAACGGCATTTTCGGGAAGGATAATTACTTCAACCACTACGTTTACAACCAGGGGTGGTCGTACCGCGGAAGGAGCCTCGGCACACCGATGATCGCCCCTCGGACAACCACGCGCAACAATTTGTTAACTACCAGCACACTTTTCACCGCAAACAACCTGATCATAGCTTATCATCTTGGTGCAGAAGCCTCCTGGAAAAAGATAAATTTCCTGCTAAAAGGTAGTTTTTCTCAAAATTCGGGCACTTACGACACTCCTATCCGGCCTGTTGCGAAGCAAACTTCCCTGTTGTTTAGAGTTGAAACTCCGCTATTAAAAACAAAAAATGATATTTTCGGTCTAAGTCTAGCCTCCGATTTCGGCCAACTCTATACGCAAAATATGGCAGTAATGGTCAGTTGGAGGAAATCCGGCTTTATCTGGTAACTTTAAATTTTCACATACAAGGCTGACCTATTTTCCTCTTTTACTAAATGTCGTCCCTATTTTCCCAGATACGAGTTTGCCTGATCCTTTATCTATTACTCATCGTCTTTGAACTACAAGCCCAGGACTCTACGGTATACTATAAAGCGTCGGTGACGGCAGCCGGAGCAACTGCCCAAACTCCCTTTTGGCAACACGCCAATCAGAACGGCAGCATCCCCCTGAACGGCAATTTTGGCATTGTCGATGCGGGAATATATAAAGTTTACAATCCCCACAACCCCCGGCTGATACAATGGAGCGCCGGCGTTCAGGGAATCGCGAGTTACGGCAAATCCGAAAATGTTTTTCTTTCCGACCTTTATGCCGCAGTAAAAATCGGCAAGGTGGAAATTCTCGCCGGCCAGAAACGCATGACTGCCGGGCTCGTCGATACCACCCTTTCTTCGGGTTCGCTTGCAATGGCAGGCAATGCAAGGCCCTATCCGCGGGTCCAGATTTCCATGCCGGAGTATTTGCCGCTTTATTTTACCAACAACTTCGTCGCGATTAAGTTTACCTACTCGGATGGTTACCTCGGACCGAGCGGGATCAACTACGGCAGCGTTACGCGCATTTCCGACACCTATTTGCACCAAAAGCAGCTGTATTTCCGCCTCGGCAATAAATCACACCGGTATCGCATTTACCTGGGAGCCAACCACCAGGCCATGTGGGGCGGTGAGAAGGAAACGATGCCGCTATACCGCCTCGATATGCTGAAAGCCTATTGGTATACCATTTCCGGCAAAACCCTGGATTACAAGAAGGTCGGAAACCATTTCGGAACATTCGATATCGGCGGCGAATGGCATGGAAGGGATTGGAATTTTTTCCTCTACCGCCAGAATATTTATGAAACCGGCTCGCTTTTCAAGGTTACCAATTTTGAAGACGGCCTGAACGGATTGAGCGTCAGACGCACCAAACCGCTGCCAAAAGGCTCTTCCTATTTTGCATTCCACTCATTCCTCCTGGAAGTGATCGGGACGCACAACCAGATCAACCGTTATCCGATCTCTGAGCTGGTATTATTCGAAAGGGCAAACTATTTCAACAGCTACGTTTACCAACGCGGCTGGTCCTATTATGGCACTGGCATTGGTACACCGCTCGCGCCTCCCTCGGGCACAACCGATAGCGACTTACCGCGCAATAATTCAGAATTCACAAATAATAATCGCTTCTGGGCGTTTCATACAGGTGCAACCGCCACCTGGCTGAACCTGAAATTGTCGTTCCGCGGCACTTACTCACGGAATTCGGGCTCATTTCTGACACCATTCGCAGGGGTGAATCAACAGGTATCGTTGTGGCTGGGAGCTGAAAAAAACTTAAATATCTTGAACGGATGCAGTGTTTATTCCGCAATATCGTCGGATATTGGTAAGCTATATCCTAACACCTACGGGTTAACGATAGGGCTGCGTAAAAGCGGCTTCCTCGATTAGCCCGTTTAGTATCAACCGACATATACGTACAATATGATAATAGAAAAGTTATACTTATTTTTGTCGGCTATTATACACATTATGGACAAAGCGTGAGGGCACACCTATGAGATTTCTTCTATTCATATTGCTAACAGTGCCCTTCCTCGGCTTTTCCCAATCAGATACCAAGGAACCCATTATTTACACGGACTCTACCACCAATTATGCGGAGGTCGTCGGAATGGGCAGCTCCAACGGTTATACACCATTCTGGATCCAATCGAACCAATACGGAATCGTCCCCAAAACAGGCCCGAACGTCAGCGTAAGGGCAGGGCTGGAACGTTACTGGACAATTTCAGAGAACAAAACCCGCAATGAATGGCGTGTAGGCGCGGGCGTGGAGGTTGCCGGGAATTTTGTTCAGACAAAGAATGTCCTGTTTCCTCAGGCACATGCCACACTGCGGTACAAAAACTGGGAACTCTATGTAGGACGTAAAAAGCAAGCGCTCGGCCTGGCCGATTCTACGATAGGTTCCGGCTCCTACGCCTGGTCGGGCAATGCGTTGCCAATCCCGAAAATCTACTTCGGAACGACGCGGTTCGTACCCGTTCCTTTCACAAAGGGCTGGCTTTCATTCCAGGCATTTTATTCGGATGGGTTATTTGAAAACAGTAGGCCCATTACGCAGAATCTGAAATTCCATCAGAAAGCATTCTATATGCGCATCGGTAAGGCCAATTCAATGCTGAAACTTTACGGAGGCTTCAACCACCAGGTGCAATGGGGTGGAAAACTGAAAAAAAACCTGGGCGTCAATGGCGAGACTTTACAAATGCCAACCGGGTTTAAAAACTACATTAATGCCGTTATCGGATCTATCGGCGGCAGTGGCGACGATATTACCTACTTCGATAGCACCAGCCGGATCGGGAACCACCTTGGCTCGATCGACCTGGCGATGGAGGTCGAAACCTATGAAAGCAGCATTTTCCTTTACAGGCAGTTTATTTATGAGGACGGCTCGCTGTTTTATCTGACGGGGCTCAAAGACGGGCTTTACGGTGCCAGGGTTAAACGAAAAAACTCTTACGGGGCCAATTTTGAGGTCAATGCCGCTGTTCTTGAATTTCTATATACCAAAGATCAGGGCGGGGATGGCTTCGTGCTGGTTGACGGTAAAAAAAGAGGAAGGGATAATTATTTCAACAACCAGCAGGTCCGCGACGGCTGGGGTTACTATGACAGGACCATTGGGACACCTTTTATCCCGCCTACTTCCCAAACCAAATGGAAATGGCCGAATTATGCCGACAACTTTACGAGTAACAACCGCGTAATGATGTTCCATCTGGGTCTGGAAGGCACATTATTCCGGAAAATCCAATGGCTGGGTAAATTTTCGTATTCCGAAAACAGCGGAGCTTATCTTGAAAAATTTGAAGGCGCACCCAAGCAATTCTCCGGAATGCTCATGCTGCAATCCAAGCTCGACGTACTCGGCGGGTTGACGGTAAAAGGTGCCTACGCAGCCGATATTGGCGATTTGTATCGCAAAACCTACGGATTCATGCTGGGTGTACGAAAAGACTTTTCGTTTTACTGAGCCTTATAAATTACTTCTGATCTTTTCAGCCAATGTCGCGAGTTCTTCTTGCGACGTTTTTATTTTTTGGCTGAAATCCGCATCGGCCATGCTGTTCAGCGGGAGCAGGTGCACGTGCGCATGAGGCACTTCGAGGCCGATCACACTCACGCCGATCCGCAAGCAGGGGACCGACTTCTCCAACGCAGGAACAATGCTTTTCGCAAACCTGAACAGGCCGGTATACAACTCATCGTCAAGGTCGAAAAGGTAGTCCACCTCTTTCTTCGGAATGACGAGCGTATGCCCTTTTGCGATGGGAAATGCATCGAGAAATGCGAGAAAATCGTCTGTTTCGGCGATTTTATGGCAGGGTATCTCCCCTGCTACGATTCTTGAAAATATAGATGCCATGTGGATAGGTTGTCGGATTATTTTGAGCTACTCCCAAAAATAGGAGCCGCCAACTTTCGATCCAAATATGCCTTTGAAAACTCAAAAAGTACTTAATATTGTGGACTAAAACTTTAACAAGCGAAACATGAATTTTACAAAATGGAAGGCTTTCGGAAAAGCATCCGTTATCGCCCTGGCTGCCCTGGCCTTTTCAAATGATGCAGAAGCGCAAAAAGGAAAGTGGGTTACTCTTTTCGACGGCAAAAGCCTGAATGGCTGGCATAGCTGGCAACAGGACAAAGTTCTGCCACAATGGAAGATAGAAGATGGTGCGGTGGTACTTGCTGAAAAAGGCGGTAAAGACCTCGTTACGGACAAAGAATACGGTGATTTCGAACTCGAACTGGAATGGAAAATCTCGGAAGGCGGTAACAGCGGGATCATCTACCACGTAGTAGAAGACAAAAAATACTGCTGCCCCTACTCTACCGGCCCCGAAATCCAGGTGCTCGACGATGTGAAACACCCTGATGCCAAAGCAGGCAAAGACGGTAACCACAAAGCCGGTTCATTGTATGATATGCTTCCTCCATCCGACTTCACAGCTGTGAAACCTGCCGGAGAATGGAACAAAGCCAAAATCGTGATCAAAGGCGGCAAAGGCGAAAGCTGGCTGAACGGCAAAAAAGTAGTTTCATTCCCTACTCAGGGTGCTGAATGGGACAAACTCGTTGCCAACAGCAAGTTCAAAACCTGGCAGGGATTCGGTGCATCTTCCAAAGGCAAGATTGCATTGCAAGACCACGGCGACAAAGTTTCTTACCGTAACATCCGCATCAAAGAACTATAATAAGCTGTTTTTAAGGTTTCCCGACCAATATTCGCGGCTGTAAACGCGCCTGAACGGCCAGTTTTTCAATCGCAACAGAAGGGGCAAATAAGCGTGAGGCTCTTTGGACGACTTACTGTAATGGTAAAGATCGTCGTCCGTAAGTACCAAACCCTTGTAGGCCCCTTCTTCTTTTACAGTAATGTCGCCAAACGGAAGCTCTTTCCCCAACATCGGGTTCTGCCGTACCAATCGCTCTTTCAGCAGCCAGTCGGAGCGGAATTGCCCGGTAGCAAGCGGCGCAGGCTTATACTTGCCTTCCGACACCTGCAATGCGTAATCCATGTAAGCCCGGAGCAGTTTCGGGCCTTCGTTGGCAGTATTTTCAGTTTGTAACTGTGAAGGCCAAAGACTTGTCACGAAGTAAATCTTCTCCCGCGCCCGTGTGACGGCCACATTCAGGCGGTTCTCTCCCCCTTGCATATTCAAAGTACCGAACTGCATCGAAATGCGGCCTTTTTCGTCCGGAGCATAGCCCATCGAGAAGATGATAATGTCACGCTCATCGCCCTGTACGTTCTCGATATTCTTTACAAAAAGACCTTCCGGTAATGCGATTTCCTGCTCCAATGCATCCTGAATGGCCGCTTGCTGGTAAAAATTGAAGGTTACCACGCCGATACTCTTCCCGGTTCCGGCAAGCTCGCGGATCAGCCGCAACACTTCGTCGACTTCAACGACATTGGTATTGTTCTTCCATACACCCTCAGTTTTAATGTACTGAATGCCCGGCTCGCGATCGTTGAT
>CAMLNK010000017.1 GCA_946481035.1 uncultured Dyadobacter sp.
TTCCTGAAAAATTCCGATTCAACAACGATGGTCCCAATTTACAAGAAATCTCTGAGTTGGCCAATGCGCTATTTTTCACCTATCTTATATATACAACTTCCTGATAAACAACCTCATAAATTATCAAAAGGTGACTTTGTTTTATCGAATTATATTGACAGTTACTTAAAAAATGCCGATTTTTCGGGCTTGGTACCTAATCTGTCATCATCAACAAAATACTATGGACGCTTTCACAAGAAATTTGCGCGACAAGCGTGAACGAAAAGGATTTTCCGTGGCCCAAATGGCATCGTCACTCAAAATCAGCGAAGAACAATATCATGAACTCGAAAACGGACAGGCCAGCCCAACAGTCGATACGCTTAAACGACTCTCCGAGGTCCTCAATAGCACGGTGCCCGAGCTCCTTACCGACCGCCCCGTTCAGCAAATTGTTCAGGATGTCCCGATAGGGCACTTTTCACCTGAATCGCTGAGCGAAATGGATAAGGACACCTATATCAAAATCCTCGAAAACCAGCTGCGAACGCTGCTGGCCGAGAAAAAAGGTGCCTGACTAGTGCATTCCGCTCCATTTTTTCATATGCGGACGCGGGAAAAACACCAATCCGACTTGCACATAAAGCTGGTTTACTTTTAACCGCGACAGGTCGTCGACGGTCACGTCGTCGCCTTTCCATTTGCGCCGTCCGAGAATGGGTTGGTGGTAAGTCAGCTTGCCGCTCAGGTACACTTTTTCGTGAATTTTAGGCAGGAAATTCATTTTGTAATCAACTCCGATTCCGCCGTGCAGGTTGATATTGGCCGTATAAAGCCTGACCGCCTGGTAGGCCGACGGGTTATTGAGCAACTGCTGGGCAGACACGGATGCATTGTTCTTAATATTCAGCCTGTACAACATAAAATCGGCGCCGAGCGGTATCGTCACGTTCCAGCGCGCATTATTCACGAGTTTGGGCCCGCCGTCAGTACCGACGCCCAGCCCGTTCAGGTATGCCTTGCGTGTGTCGCGGTCAGAGGTATAATTGGTGCTGTTCATGATGATGATCCGGGCTTCGGAAAACCACCTTTCCGATTCGGTGCGACGCGCGAGTACAAGATTGCCCATGAAAGATGTGAAGGGCTTTACTTGCAGCCTTGAAAGCTGGTCACGCAGCGTTTTGTTGTTGGGAAGCATACCAAACTCCGCATACACAGCCATTCCGGTTTTGAAAATCCTGACGGTAGAATCGGATTGGGCCGAGGCCGTTCCGATGCAAAAGGCTGAAAACAGGAAACTGATGAGTAATTTGTGTTTCATATTGTCGAAGTGTTCTGTTTGTTTTGTAACGCGGCCTGAAACCGATTCTTGCCAAATATGGTTAGTTTTGCAGACCTGCAATGCATTTTAAAGCAATATCCGTACCAAAATCCGGCATTTTAAAATATTCATGAGTGAACGAATCAAAACCGGCGACGGCGGCATTATCCTGACCAATGCAGAGGACCTGATGAATTGGGCCCGGCTGTCGTCGTTGTGGCCTATGGGTTTCGGTTTGGCATGCTGTGCAATTGAAATGATGGCTACCTACGCGGCGAACTACGATCTCGAACGTTTCGGGATTATGCCCCGGCCTTCTCCCCGCCAGTCGGACGTCATGATCGTGGCCGGTACCGTTACATTCAAAATGGCCGATCGCATTCGCCGGCTGTACGAACAAATGCCGGAACCGCGCTATGTGATCTCGATGGGCAGCTGCTCCAATTGCGGCGGTCCGTACTGGGAGCATGGCTACCACGTGGTGAAGGGTGTCGACCGTATTATCCCCGTGGATGTGTATGTGCCCGGATGCCCGCCCCGGCCCGAGGCGCTGATCGGCGGCTTTATGAAATTGCAGGAAAAAATCCGCAGCAAACAGGAAGCTGTTCCCAGCCTTTTTCTTGAAATGGAAGCCGCAAGCCAGCCCGCCGTTTTATCCTAACCTCTATGATGACTTTCCAGGAAATCACCGATATCGTTGCCAGCCAGTTCCCGGAGTTCGCTATCTCAGCGGATACCAAAAACCCGCAGCCTGCATTGGTCGTGCCCACACAGGGTATTGCGGCCATTTGCCGCTTTTTGCATGAAGACGAAAGGCTTTATTTCGACTACCTGGCCTGCATTACGGCAATCGATAACGGCACCGCCGCCGATACCATGGAATTGGTTTACAACCTTACTTCTATTCCCTATGGCCTCGACCTGACCCTGAAAACCGTTTTCCCCAGAAATACTACCGAAAGCACTTTGCCATCCGTCCCCACAGTAAGCCACATCTGGCGTACTGCCGACTGGCACGAGCGGGAAGCTTACGATCTGATGGGCATTACTTTCGATGGGCATCCCGACCTCCGGCGGATTCTGCTTCCGGAAGATTGGGAAGGCCATCCGCTCCGGAAAGATTACGATGCGCAGGAAAGGTACCACGGCATTTATGTTCGCTATGAAGATGGTAAGGCCCTGGAACCGTCCACCGATCCGGACAGGGTATAGTATATGTTTTCCGTGCATTCGGGTAAATAATGGCACATATTTGGTAGCATGAAAAAGCCTCGTTATTTTTCGTTACTAAATTATAATGATCACCCGCATGCGCTTCATCATACTGACAGCCCTCTTTCTCGGCTTTTTACATTCGGCATTCGCAGTCACCGATTCCCTCATCATCAAGGGGCGGATCAATAACCTCAACGGAAGGCTATACCGCCAGGCCCCGTTCATTACTTTTTCACGGAACAACATCCTGCAACCACAGTCGGAGCTGAGCAAACAGGCCGATTTACAGGCCGACGGGACTTTCCGAGTGTCGCTTCCCATCCTTTTCCCGCAGGAAGAAATTTACATGGATTACGGCGGCAAAGCATTTACGACATTTCTCGGATCACCCGGAACCGTCGAGATCACTTTCAATGGAGATTCTATCGGCAAGGCTAAAAAGCTCTTTTTCTTCGCCGGTGCCAATGCAGACGCCAATAATCAGTATCCCTTGTACCTGGCTGCGGAAAACCAGCGGCTGAATGGCAGCCGGACGTTGGGTACGGAGTTTTTCAGATCGTTCTGGGAGAAAAGCCCGTCCGACGCCCGCTTTATCGCGGAAAGCCGCGGCGAACTACGGCTTGGATCGGTGAAAGCGGCGACGCAGAATACCGTGACATCACCTGTTTTGTATAGTTGGGTCAAATCGGTTACCGACGAAGAGCAGTTGCAGATTTTATATGAACATGCTTTGAGCAACCAGTACCAGATTAGTAAGGCGCTGCTCGACAGCCTGAAACGGCTCGATAAGGCACCACTGACGGGACAGCGGGTGATCTGGGCCAATCGGTTCGGCAGCTACGCGGACCAGCTGGTGGAAGGTAAAAAATTCGACAACCCCAGCCGGACCAACTCCCTGCCGGTGAAACTGATGGCGGCGCTTATTCGCGATAATTCCAGAAACCTGTCCGCCGAAGACCGCCAGCATTTGAACCAGATCAATGCAAACGGCCTGGCCGAAAAAGGCGAGCTCGATTTCATGAACAAGCTTTTCGCACGTAATGAAATGACGCTGAACTTGTTGTTCAACTATGAGCGCGAAAGCCGCATTTATGGTGATTTGTTCGATAGTACGGCTACCGAGTTCCTGAAAGTACGGTACCTGGCCAAAAACCTTTATAAATACACCTACCCGCAACAATTGCTGCTTAATAACCATATTAAATCCCGGACAGGCATTCCACAGTTCAAGCAATCGCTCGACGAGATTGTCCAGCTCGAAGTAAAGGACAGCGCAAACATCCGGAAACTGGTAGATTTCAAAAATGTGCGCACGGCCCCCGTTGAAGCATTGCCCGGCTATTACCTCACCGCCTCAAACGACCGCGGGACTTCCTGGTTTAACGGTATCATAGATGGCTTGAAAGGGAAAACGGTATACATCGTAAAGTGGAACATCGAAGATAACAAAAGCCGTGAAGAACTGGATTTCATACCTGCATTGCAAGCCAGGCTGCCGGAGGATATCGTGTTCCTGTTCGTACATCTTTCTACCGATGATTACACCATATCGGACGCACTTCTGCGGCAGTACATTGTGAGGCACAGATTAAAGGGCATTCATATGTCGCTGAACGACAGTCAGGCGATGGACCTGCTCTTCCGCCTCAACCCGCTGGATTACGCTACTTTTTCCATTATTCGGCCCAATGGCAAATTTGCCACCAAAAATGCCCCGGCACCAAGCGATACGGAAAAGACCGCCAAGGCGCTGATAGAGGTCAACAGCCAATAAGTATACCTCGCCTTGGTGCATTTGCGTTTAGAAACAGTTGATTTGGAATCCGGATAGCCCATGTGTAGATATTTGCTGTTGTTTCTGATGCTTTCCTACTTCGCGTCGGCACAAAATCCCGACAGCCTGGAAACGCACAGCCGCGACAGTATCCGGTACACCAATCTCAAAGCCCGGATGTCGAAAACCAAGTTCTCGCGGGCAGTTTACCGGCTCTTGTTCAGGGACGTATATAACCAGGGAAAGGTTACCGAGGTAAAGGAGATCGAAACGAACCCGTTTACGCCCTACGAGGGCATGGTGATCCGGAAAATCTACATCCGGCAGCTCAATATCCTCGGCGAATCGGTTTACGACACCACCCGGAAAGGCAACCAACTCGAAAGGTTTTTGAGTAAAAGCGTGCATACCAACACGCGGGAAGGCATCATCCGTAAATCATTCCTGCTTTTTTCGGAAGGTGACGACATTCAGGCGCATGTATTAAAGGATACGGAGCGTCTTTTGCGTTCCAACCGGATGTTCGTCGATGCGCGTATCATTGTGGTGCCGAGAAAAGATGTGACCTGGATGGCCGATATTATCGTGCTCATTCAGGATTCCTGGTCGCTCAACTTCTCCGGCGGGTTCAGCTCCTTCAATAAATTCAATCTGGGGCTCGAAAACATCAACGTCCGGGGAACGACGCATTCCCAGCGGACGGCCATTCGCTGGGATTCGAAGGATTCCGTCCGAAAGTTTCAGTTCCGGGCCATTTATACAGTTCCTTACATTGGCAAAACCTTTATTACCGCCCAAGCCAGCCTGATCTTCGAGCGCGATTTAAAAGAGCAATCCATCCGTTTCAACCGCCGATTCCTCACGACGGAGACAAAATATGCGGGTGCTTTGGAAGTAGGACATTACAATACGAGACAAGTCAAGCGGGAACTGCAATCCAAAGATTCGCTGAAACTCCTGCTTACCGACTACAAATACTATGATTTCTGGATCGGGCGCTCATTCAAGTTTCCTTTTCCCGACAGCAAACTGGCCCAGAACTCCCGGATTGTGACCGCATTCAGGCATAATAAGTACAACTATGATGAACGCCCGGAAGTAGCACCGAATCTCAACAAAAATTACTGGAACCGCACCGCCACGCTGATCAGCCTCGGTTTTTCCAACCGGAACTATAAGCGCGACGTTTTGATCTACGGCTTCGGCCGGACGGAGGACGTACCCGTGGGCAGCCTTTTCGCGCTCACCATCGGACGCGAGAACACGGAGTATGGCGCGCGTGGCTACGGCGGCCTCCAATTCGCGACGGGCAAATACCTGCCCCATAACCTGGGCTATTTCTACGGATTGGCCAATTTGGGCACTTATTCCAAAAACGGTGTGGCGCAGCAGGGGGTTATCAATGGGGAGGTTACCTACATCAGCAACCTGATCCCTTTCCGATACAGCTTTTTCCGGCAGTTTGTCAATGTGAGATTTGCCAAAGGCATTAACAGGGACCCGCTCGATTACCTTAATATCAGTGGAAACCAGGGTATCAGAGGTATTAACAACGACCGGCTGATCGGCACCAAGAAGCTGACCATTGGCACCGAGACTGTATTTTTCTCCGATAAAAGCCTTTTAGGTTTCCGGATCGCCTATTTCGTATTTGCAGATCTGGGACTCGTCAACGGCGTGCCGCATCTTTGGAAAAGTCCATTGTACCAGGGTTACGGGCTGGGCTTACGGCTCCGGAATGAAAATCTCACCTTCAACACCCTGCAGGTGCGCTTCGGATACTACGTCAATATCCCCGAACTTTCCTCTCCTACCCGATTCGCGGCTTCGGGCAACGTTCCCCTGCGCCTGCGCGACTTCGACATCTCCGCTCCGGCCATTGCGCCATTTCAGTAGTCACAAATCTACATTCGCAACTACCTGACTTACTGGTAATTAATAACCAAATTTCAAAATTTTGCAGTTATTTCAAGTCACAAACCCTCCTTTTTCGGATATGAGGATTAACTTTGTGGAATTTTTGGACGTACCCCTGCTCAAAATCGTCAGGCAACTGCCAAAAGTTGTTCAAGTATTTCCTTCATTTCTACAAATTACCATTTACTGTGCCCAAAAATACGAGCATCAAATCCGTTCTGATTATCGGTTCAGGTCCCATCGTTATCGGACAGGCGTGCGAGTTTGACTACTCCGGCTCTCAGGCCGCCCGTTCACTACGCGAAGAGGGGATCGAGGTAGTTCTGATCAACTCCAACCCTGCAACCATCATGACTGACCCTATCAGTGCAGATCATGTGTACCTGTTGCCGCTGGAAAAGAAGTACATCGTTGAAATTCTGGAAAAACACAAGGCGATGGGCAGGCCCATCGACGCGGTACTTCCTACAATGGGAGGCCAAACGGCGCTGAACCTGGCAATCGATTGCGACAAGGCAGGTATCTGGAAAAAGTACGAGGTGGATATTATCGGTGTGGATATCAAAGCGATTGAAACAACTGAAGACCGGGAGAAATTCCGTCTGAAAATGCTCGAACTCGGTGTGAATGTGTGCCAGGGCCGCACTGCCCGCTCTTTCCTCGAAGGAAAAGAGATCGCACAGGAAATCGGCTTCCCGCTCGTAATCCGTCCTTCATTTACCCTTGGCGGTACAGGAGGTGGATTTGTGGAAAAAGAAGAAGATTTCGACAAAGCGCTGAACTACGGCTTGCACGCATCGCCTGTACACGAGGTACTGGTGGAGCAAAGTGTAATGGGCTGGAAAGAATACGAGCTTGAATTGCTCCGCGACAGCAAGGGTAACTTCATCATCATCTGTTCGATCGAAAACTTCGACCCGATGGGTGTGCACACGGGCGACAGTATCACCGTAGCGCCTGCAATGACGCTTCCCGATACCTTGTACCAGCAAATGCGCGACCTTTCGATCAAGATGATGAACGGTATCGGCAAGTTTGCGGGTGGCTGTAACGTACAGTTCTCGGTGAACCCTGCGGATGACAAGATCATCGCGATCGAAATCAACCCGCGCGTTTCGCGTTCATCGGCCCTGGCATCGAAAGCGACTGGTTACCCTATCGCAAAAATCGCTGCGAAAATGGCGATCGGTTACGACCTCGACGAGCTCATTAACCCGATCACCGGCAGCACTTCGGCATTCTTCGAGCCTTCGATCGACTACGTGATCGTGAAAGTTCCTCGTTGGAACTTCGATAAATTCAAAGGCGCTGACCGTTCACTGGGACTTCAAATGAAGTCGGTAGGTGAAGCAATGGGTATCGGACGTAACTTCCAGGAGGCATTGCAGAAAGCATGCCAGTCGCTGGAAATCCGTCGCAACGGCCTTGGTGCCGACGGCCGCGAGCTCCGCGACCAGGAGGCTATCAAGCACAGCCTGGCACATCCGAGCTGGGACCGCCTGTTCCACATTTATGATGCATTCAAAATAGGTCTGTCGTTCAAAACGATCCAGAACCTGACCAAAATAGATGCGTGGTTCCTCCGCCAGATCGAAGAGTTGATCGAGCTGGAACACCAAATCGAGAAATACGACCTGGAAGACCTGCCGAAAGACCTTCTTTTGACAGCAAAACAGAAAGGTTACGCCGACCGTCAGATCGCGCATTTGATCGGCACGAAGGAAAGCAAGGTTTACGATCGCCGGAAAGCATTGGGTATCAAGCGTGTGTATAAATGCGTGGACACCTGCGCGGCGGAGTTCGAAGCAAAAACACCTTACTACTACTCTACTTTCAACACCTCGCAGGAATTTCCTGACAACGAGTCGGTCGTGAGCGATCGCAAGAAAGTGATGGTATTGGGTTCAGGCCCTAACCGGATCGGCCAGGGTATTGAGTTCGACTACTCTTGTGTACACGGCGTATTGGCGGCGAAAGAGGCTGGTTACGAAACCATTATGGTGAACTGTAACCCTGAAACCGTTTCGACCGACCCGGACATTTCCGACAAACTTTACTTCGAGCCGGTTTTCTGGGAGCACGTTTTCGACATTATCGAGCACGAAAAGCCTGAGGGCGTGATCGTTCAGCTGGGCGGTCAGACGGCCCTGAAAATGGCTGAGAAGCTGGAAAAATACGGTGTGAAAATCATCGGTACCGATTTCCACTCGCTCGACTGGGCCGAAGACCGCGGACGGTTCTCGTCATTGCTCGAAGAACTGGGCATTCCTTATCCGAAATTCGGTACGGTAAGAACTTCCGACGCTGCGGTGGAGCTTTCACGCACGCTGGGCTTCCCGTTGCTGGTTCGTCCGAGCTACGTTTTGGGTGGCCAGAGCATGAAGATCGTGATCAACGAAAAGGAAATGGAACAGCATGTGGTGAAAATCCTGCAAGACATTCCGGATAACAATATCCTCCTTGACCACTTCCTCGAAGGTGCATTGGAAGCAGAAGCCG
Organism: uncultured Dyadobacter sp.; assembly: GCA_946481035.1. Next base: position 8,709 of record CAMLNK010000017.1, read on the forward strand.
ATGCAATCTGCGACGGCGAAGACGCTTACATCATTGGCGTAATGGAGCATATCGAGCCGGCGGGTATCCACTCCGGCGACTCCCACGCTGCATTGCCTCCATTCGATCTTACGGCCGACGAAATCCGTCAGATTGAAGAGCATACCCGCAAAATCGCGCTGGCGATGAACGTGAAGGGGCTTATCAACGTACAATTCGCGGTGAAAGACGGCGTTGTGTACGTGATCGAAGCCAACCCGCGTGCGTCGCGTACCGTGCCGTTCATTTGCAAGGCTTACAAAGAGCCATATGTGAACTACGCTACCAAGCTGATGCTCGGCGACAAAAAGGTGAAGGATTTCAACTTCCAACCGGAGAAAAATGGCTGGGCGATCAAGATCCCTGTATTCTCATTCAACAAATTCCCGAATGTGAACAAGGAACTCGGCCCCGAAATGAAATCGACCGGCGAAGCGATCTACTTCATCAAGGATCTCGAAGACGAATTCTTCCAAAAAATCTACGGCGAAAGGAATCTTTACCTGAGCCGGTAAGAATAAGGTCATAATGCATAAAGCCCGGGTCTCCCCGGGCTTTATCTTTTATAGCATTTCAAAAAAATTCGTTTCTTACTTCACTTCCTCATAATCCACATACTCCCCACCTTTGAACTTCGACGCCTCGCTGTTGTTCTGCGGATTGCTGTCGACCCTGATGCCTCCCGGCTTGGTGCGGGCGCGATCCTGTTGCTGCTGCGCGCGGAATGCTCTTTCCTGTTGTTTGACCAGCTGCCTGCCCACCAGCAGGTGGAAAATGAAGCGCCGGAAAAACGGCACGAACGCAATCAGGAGCAGGAATATGAGTAATATATTAAATACCAGTTTCATTTTTCAACAATTTTTTACCTCAATCAATAACGTAAACCTAGCATAAATAGCACACGAATATAAGTAAAACCTCATGAAAGACGAAACCGGGCATTAAGCGGCGCTCTCGCATTACGGGCGGCTTTTACGCCAGATCAACCGCTTTGCTGTCCTCTACCACGCGTTCATAATAGGCTTCGTAATGCGGCAGGATCTTCGCCACGTCGAATTCGCGGGCTCGTGCCAATGCATTCGCTTTGAAAGTAGGCAGGTTCGCATCGTCCAGAATGTAGGCCGCGTGTTTCACCATATCTTCCACATCACCCACGTCGCTCAGGAAGCCGGTTACGCCGTGTACATTCAACTCCGGCAAGCCGCCTGCATTGGATGTGATAATAGGCACTTCGCAAGCCAGTGCTTCCAATGCTGCAAGTCCGAAACTTTCGGATTCGGAAGGCATGAGGAACAGGTCGGCCACGGAAAGCACTTCTTCGATGGCATCCAGCTTACCCAGGAAACGGACGTCGGAAAGCATATCCAGGTCCTTGCAGAGGCGTTCGATACGCATACGGTCGGGACCGTCGCCTACGAGGAGCAATTTGCTTGGCAGCAGTTTGCGCAGCTTTTCGAAGATCATGATCACGTCGTCGATCCTTTTGACCTTCCTGAAATTGGAAGTATGGACGATCAGTTTCTCGTTATTGGGGCAAATGGCGAGTTTGAAATGGTCTTTCTTCTGACGGCTGAAACGGTCGAGATCGATGAAGTTGGGGATTACCTCAATGTCCTTGGTGATCTTGAAATGATCGTAGGTATCTCTTTTCAGCGAGTCGGAAACCGCGGTAATGCCGTCCGATTGGTTGATACTGAATGTCACCACCGGCTCGTAGGACGGGTCCTTTCCGACCAGGGTAATGTCCGTCCCGTGCAATGTGGTAATCACCGGAATGTGAATGCCTTGTGCGGCCAGGATTTGCTTCGCGAGGTACGCCGACGACGCGTGCGGGATCGCGTAATGTACGTGAAGTAAATCGAGCCCTGCATTGGCTGCTACATGCACCATTTCGCTCGACAGTGCCGACTCGTAAGGCGGGTACTGGAACAATGGATAGGCAGGTATATTTACTTCGTGATAATAGAGGTTCTCATTAAAAAAATCCAGCCGTTGTGGCTGAGAATAGGTAATGAAATGAACCTGGTGGCCAGCTTTCGCAAGCGCTTTTCCAAGCTCGGTAGCTACCACACCGCTTCCTCCGAAGGTAGGATAGCATACGATACCAATTTTCATATTAGGTCAGCAAAAGGTTGAATGTCCGGTATGAACAACCGTCCGGATAACGGTTCAAAATAGCTAACAACAAATGCAGGTTTTTTATCCCACAAATGGATAAAGAAGTGAAGAATTGTCGTTAATGGGATAAAATGAATAATTTTATTGCCTAAACCTTCTTTTTCCAGCGTCAAACTTCATGAATGTGTCGGCCAGACCCAAGATCACAACGTGGGATTATGTCACCGGGAGTGCGCGTCTTGTGCGCATGACCAACCTCATCATTGTGGCCCTCACACAATACCTTACACGCATCCTGCTCATCGGTCCGCGGCACGAATGGAAATCGATCGTGGCGGATATCGATATGTTCGTGCTTTCGCTTTCAACCGTTTGCATTGCCGCTGCCGGTTACATTATAAACGACTATTTCGACGTCAAGATCGACATCGTCAACAAGCCCGAACGTGTGGTGGTAGGCCGCTACCTGAAACGCCGCTGGGCCATGGGCGCGCACCAGGTGTTGAACGTCGTCGGGGCGGTGCTGGGGCTGGTGGTCAGTCCGTATATTTTCGTCATCAACGTATTCTCGATCACCCTGCTCTGGTTCTATTCCGAGCGTTACAAGCGGCTGCCTTTCATAGGGAACTTCATCGTTTCGCTGCTCACGGGCCTTACGTTGCTCATCCTTACGGTGCATTACCCCGCCAACAGGCATCTGGTGTTCATTTACGCGGTATTTTCTTTCTTCATCTCGCTCATCCGCGAAGTGGTGAAGGATATGGAGGACATCCGCGGCGATGAAGCGCACGGCTGCCGCACGCTGCCGATCATCTGGGGCATCCGGCGTACCAAAACATTCCTCTATTCGGTCATCGTCACTTTCGTGTTTACACTGTTTGTGATGGCCCGCGCATTACACAATAACCTGCTCACCCTCCTGTTCCTTTTGCTCCTGATCCCGATCGCATTGCTTGTACTCCGCCTCTACCAGGCCGATACACGTCGCGATTTTAAGGAAATCAGCAGCCTTTGCAAGATCATTATGCTGCTCGGACTGATCACCATGATCTGGACCTGAGGAGCCGATTATTTTAACACTTCACGCCGCTTAATTAACCGGTTGAAAAGTTATATTTGATCACCCCAAAAACTAAATCGCAGTTACTACTATGAAAAAGTTAATCCTGTGGAGCATCGCTTGTATCATGATGCTCAGCGCGAGGGCTTTTGCCCAGGAATGTGCCGGCTATGCCTTTAAAGAAGGCGGCGGATTTGAAATGAACAACTACGACGGCAAGGGCAAGGCGCTCGGTACCCTCAGCTACAAAATCGTCAAAGTGGCCAAGGAAGGCAGCAATACGGTGGTGACGATCGATATGGAATCTTTCAATACGAAAGGTAAATCCGAGCTCAAAAACACTTACCAGATGAAATGCGACGGAAATATGCTCACGCTGGACGCGGCTTCAATGATTAACCAGGAGCAGCTGAAATCGTTTCAGAATATGGAGATGAAATTTACCTACGACAATATTGAAATCCCGTCCAAGCTCGCGGTTGGCGACAAGTTGAAGGATGCGGCTGTCAAAGGCGAAGGGAAGTCGGGACCTATGCCGGTGATTTTCAATATGTTTATTAAAAACCGCAAAGTAACCAGCCAGGAAAAGCTGACCATCGCGGCAGGAAGCTACGATGTTTACAAAATCAATTCGGATATGAATATGGAAATGGTCATGGGCTTTCCCGTGAAAATGGAAATGCAAACCGTTTCTTACCGCGCACCCGGCATTGTTTGGGACCTGAAAACCGAGACTTACCGCAAAGGGAAACTGATGGGGTATAGCGAGCTTGCGAAAATTTATTGATTTCAGACAAGTCAATATTAACATTTCCCTAAAGAACGGCTTGCGGTTCGTCGGCAAGCCGTTCTTTTATAGCTTTGCCCGGGTATTTTTTTGAAGATACTTCTTATCTATTATATATCAACTACGCTTAATAATGAAGAGAATTGCCATTTTTGCCTCCGGTTCGGGGTCCAATGCCGAAAAGATCTGCGAGCATTTCGCAGACCGCGACGACGTGGATGTGTCGCTGATTTTCACTAACAACCCCATGGCCGGAGTGATTAAAAGGGCGCTCAAATTACAGGTCCCGGTTGTGTTCTTCGACCGGAAAACCTTTTACCACACCGGAAAAATTCCGCAAATCCTGCAAAACGAAGGCATCGACCTGGTGGTACTTGCCGGTTTTATGATGCTCGTGCCACCGGTACTCGTCGAGTCGTTCCCGAATAAAATGATCAATATCCACCCGGCACTGCTGCCTAAATACGGCGGCAAAGGCATGTACGGGCATTTTGTGCATGAGGCAGTGGTAAATGCGGGTGAAACCGAATCGGGCATTACGATCCATTACGTGAATGAGCATTACGACGAGGGCGACATTATTTTCCAGGCCAAATGTGAAGTGACACCCGGCGATACGGCCGAAGACGTCGCGCGTAAGGTGCACGCGCTCGAATATGCGCATTACCCGCGCGTGATCGACGAAATCCTCACCGGCCGATAAGCTCCTGCGCAATGCTGTTCTTCCTGCTAGCGGTTGTTTTCACGGTCATGCTCTACCTGATCATGCGCGCCTACCCGCGCTATCAGGTGGACTCGTTCCATGCGGTGGTCTTCAACTACTATTCCTGCGTGCTGACAGGCCTCATTCTGACGCCCGACTTACGTGTATTCACCCATGTACAATGGACGTCGGAAGGCACGGTGCTCACGATGGCGCTCGGCGTCTCGCGTCTCGCGCAGCGCCGCACCGGCGGGAAGCGGCACGGGCGCCGTCTTCGCCACCT
>CAMLNK010000018.1 GCA_946481035.1 uncultured Dyadobacter sp.
CAAGGCCGTTCACGCGGCGATGGTGAACCCGGCAGCATCGTTGAAGAATGATTAAATGCTTAAATCCAAATTATACCTGACAGCCATGTTAAAAAACTATTTCAAAATCGCCTTCCGGAACTTGTGGAAGCATAAGGTATTTTCACTAATCAATGTGATGGGGCTGACGGTGGGGATGTCGGCCTGCTTGCTGATTTCGATGTATGTCAATTTCGAACTCACCTACGACGCATTCCACTCCAAATCGGACCGCATTTACCGGCTGGTAACGGATGTCATAACGCCTTCCGAAACCATCCATGCAGGCGTTACTTCCTGGGCGTACGGGCCGACCATCAAACAGGATTTTCCCGAGGTCGAAGCCTACACGCGCACCAATGGCGGCAGTTTCCTGGTACGGAAAGGAGATATCAAATTTCAGGAGGAAGCAACGGTATTTGCCGACTCATCGCTTTTCCGTGTTTTTGATTTCAAACTGATCCAGGGTGATCCGAAAACGGCACTTAAAGAGCCGCTAAGCATTGTTTTTACGGAAAAAGCGGCCAAAAAGTATTTTGGTGACAGCGACCCGGTCGGGCAGACATTGCTGCTGACGGGCGATGGCCTTCCGGCGAAGGTGACCGGTGTGATGAAAGACATTCCTGAGAATTCCCTGATCAAAGGGGATATGTTCGTTTCGATGACCACCATGACGCAGCGTTTCAATCGTGAAATCGATGAGCAATGGGGCAATTTCGGAGCGACGACTTACCTGCTCCTGAAACAGGGGACGAACAGCAAAGCTTTGGAAAAAAAGCTGCCGGCTTACCTCGAGCGCCGCGCGGGCAAGCTTATGCGTGAGGCAAAAATGTCCTATAAGCTGTTCCTCGAACCCCTGCTCGACGTGCATTTGCATTCGGAGCGGGATGTGGCTGAAAAAGGCAGTATGAGTAACGTATATGTATTCTCGGTGGTGGCGGTTTTCATTCTCCTGATCGCCTGCATCAATTTCGTGAACCTCACTACCGCACGCTCGGCCGAGCGTGCCAAGGAAGTAGGCATACGCAAGGTGGTGGGCGCGGCCAGGGGACTGCTGGCCAGGCAGTTTGTGAGCGAGTCGGTGCTGCTCTGCCTGATCGCCTTCGTGTTTTCAATCATGCTTTCCGCCGCGCTGATTCCGATGTTCAATAATCTGGCCGGGAAAGTGATCGTATCCGGCATATTTGCCGATCCTTCGTTTCTTGTATACATGCTGGCGGCGGCGATCCTGATTGGTGTCCTGGCCGGTATTTACCCGGCATTTGTACTGTCGTCGTTTGAGCCGGTAACGGTTTTGAAAGGCCGTTTTACAACCAGTATCAAAGGTGTTTTGCTGAGGAAAGGGCTGGTTACGGTTCAGTTTGCCATTTCGATCGCGCTGATTATCGCTACCATGATCGTCTACATTCAGATGAATTACATGCGCAACCGCGACCTCGGTTTCAGCAAGGATCAAATGCTGGTGGTCAGTGCGGAAGGAGATCCCAAACGTGAGGCGTTCAAAGAATCGCTGCGCGGACTCACAGGTGTTAAATCTGTGGCTGCATCGTCGAGCGTTCCGGGCGGTCCGAACCGGGGTGCATATTCGGAAATCGAGAACAAAAGCGGTGAATTGCAGGTAGCCAATCTGGATCTCTATTTCGTTGATTTTGACTATATCCCGCAATTCGGACTGAAAATGGCTGCGGGCAGGGCATTTTCGAAGGAATTCGGAACGGATACGACCCAGGCGATGGTGATGAACGAAGCTGCCGTAAAACTGTTGGGTTATGCCAAGCCCGAAGACGCGATCGGACGCCGTTTCAAGCAATGGGGGCGCGAGGGCAAGATCATCGGGGTGATCAAAGACTTCCATTTCCGTTCGCTGCAGGAAGCCATCAAACCGCTCACCATGCGTATCGAACCGGATGGCACGGAGCTCGTTGCCGTAAAAATCGAGGGAGACCGCTTGAAGGAAACCGTGGCCGCAGTGGAGGAGAAGTGGAAAGAAATTGTTCCGGCCAGACCGTTCAATTACTATTTTATGGATGAGTTCTTCGACCGGCAATACCGCAGCGAGGAACGTTTCGAAAAGCTGTTTTTCAATTTTGCGATCCTGGCGATATTCATTTCCTGCCTCGGTTTGCTCGGACTAGCATCTTACAGCACCATGCAGCGCACCAAGGAGATTGGCGTACGGAAGGTAATGGGTGCATCCATTGCCAGCATTGTGGGGCTGCTTTCCATGGACTTTCTCAAATTGGTCCTTATTGCATTCGTGGTGGCGTCGCCCGTTGCCTATTTTGGAATGAGCCGCTGGCTGGAAAACTTCGCCTACCGAACCGATATTTACTGGTGGGTTTTCGTGATCGCGGCGGTGTTGTCTACCACCATTGCCTTCATTACGGTCAGTTTCCAAAGCATCAGGGCCGCCGTGATGAACCCGGTGAAGAGTTTGAGGAGTGAGTAGCCTTGGTTTACGGCCATGCTTCCCGTTCCAAATCGAACGGGCTGTGTCCGATAGTGAACACCCCTGATTTGTTTTATTAAAACATAAAAAATTGATTTTCAGATAATTGTGATATTGTGATTGACTGGTGCATAATTTGACTGTCAAAATGGGAAAATCCATCCGTCAACCCCCGTAACCGGCGCAGTTATGATATCCAGTTATCTGAAAATTGCTCTGCGGAGCCTCTGGAACAAGAAGGCTTTCGCTTCCATTAATATTTTCGGACTGGCCATCGGGCTGGCGACCTGCATGCTGATCCTCCTGTTCGTGCAGCATGAGCTGAGCTACGACCGCTTTAACAAGAATGCCGACCGCATCTTCCGGGTCACAATACACGGCCGGATCGGTGGTAACGATATCAACATCGCGGGTGCGTCCGCTCCCGCAGGCCCCGCGCTCATGCGCGACTACCCGGGCGTGGAGGCGTACACGAGGCTCAGTACCAATGGGACTTTTCTTGTCAAAAATGGTGAAAAGCGCTTCCTGGAAGAGCGGATTACTTTTACCGATTCCAATTTCTTCAATTTCTTTTCCATACCCCTGTTGAAGGGCGACGCGAATAGCGTGCTCAAAGAGCCGAAGACCATCGTTCTGACCAAATCCATGGCATTGAAATACTTCGGAAGCAATGACCCGATCGGAAAGAGCCTCGACCTGGGCAATATCGGTTTGTTCCGCGTCACGGGCGTTTGCGAAGATGTGCCTTCCAACTCGCATTTCCATTATGATTTCTTTGGGTCGATGAAGTCGATTACGCTGGGTGAGAAATGGCTTTCAAGCGGGGCGCATACCTACGTTTTGCTGCATAAGGGCTATCCGGCCGAAAAGCTCTTGGCGCAGATGCCGCAGCTTGTCAGGAAATACGTTGGTCCGGAAATCCAGGAATTCCTGGGCATGAGCTATGACGAGTACCTGCGCAAAGGCGACAAGTTGGGCTTCGGTTTGCAGCCCTTAACCGACATTCACCTCACTTCCAACCTCGAAAACGAGCTGGAAGGCAATAGTAACATCAAATACATTTACATTTTCACCGCCATTGCGGCATTCATCCTCCTTATTGCCTGCATCAATTTCATGAACCTCTCCACGGCCGGTTCGGCGGGGCGGGCAAAGGAAGTGGGTGTGCGTAAAGTAATGGGCTCGGTGCGTCAGCAGCTCATGGCGCAGTTCCTTATCGAATCGGTTTTGGTGACGCTTTTTGCACTTCTGGTTGCATTCGGGCTGGTGGTGCTGCTTTTGCCGGGGTTCAACAATCTGGCCGGCAAGCAGTTTGATCTCCAAGCCATTTTGAATGCCCGGATGGTCGCCTACGCTTTGGCGGGGTGTTTGATCGTCGGCTTGCTGGCAGGTAGCTACCCAGCGTTTTTTCTGTCGGCTTTCAGGCCGGTAGCGGTGCTGAAAGGGAGCATTCAGGCGGGCGTCAAGAGCGGCTGGCTTCGGAATACGTTGGTTACCATTCAGTTTGTGGTCTCCGTCGCGATGATCATCGGCACGACGGTCGTTTATCAGCAGCTGCGTTTTATCCAGAATAAGAATTTAGGTTTTAACAAAGACCAGGTGCTGATCCTTCACGACACCTATTTGCTGGGGGATAAGGCGAAGACTTTCAAGGAACAGCTGCGTAACCTTTCGGCGGTAAGCAGCGTGACCCTCGCAGGCTATATTCCCGCGGGTAATTCCAATAACGGCACCGACGGTTTCCTGCCCGAAAGTGCCGAGAACAACGGTACCCCATACCGTTTTACGACTTACCAGGTCGATGAAGACTACCTGAAAACGCTGGGTATCGGCCTTGTTACGGGTAGAAACTTCTCAAAAAGTTTTGGTGGCGATAGTGCATCCGTGTTGATCAACGAAGCGGCAGCAAAGCAATTGGGCTGGAAAGATCCCATCGGAAAGCGTTTGATGACAGTCGGTAACGGCACGCCCGAAAGCAGAAGGACCTATACCGTCGTGGGCGTAACCAAAGATTTTCATTTCCGCTCGATGCACGAGCGCATTGCGCCGTTAGTGATGTTCTATGGCGGCGACCGCTACCAAATCGCCGTCCGCATTAAAACAAATGACATTCCGGGCTTGATCAAGACATTGGAAAAGACTTGGAAAGCCACTTCGGATAACCCGTTCGCCTATTCGTTCCTCGATGAACGCTTTAATAATATGTACGAATCGGAGCAGCGGGTAGGGAAGCTGTTCGGGATTTTCGCGGGGCTTGCAGTGGTAATCGCCTGCCTCGGGCTGTTCGGACTGGCAGCCTTTACGACTCTTCAGCGTACCAAGGAAATAGGCGTCCGCAAGGTGCTGGGGGCTTCGGTACTGAGTATCGTCTCATTGCTCTCCAAAGATTTCGTGAAACTCGTCGGTATTGCCATCGTCATTGCCTCGCCACTGGCCTGGTACGGGATGAACCAATGGTTGTCGGATTTCGCCTATAAAATCAACATCGAATGGTGGGTATTCCCGCTGGCCGGCGTGCTGGCGGTAGGTGTTGCCTTGCTAACGGTTAGTTTTCAGAGTATTAAGGCTGCGTTGACGAATCCGGTGAAGAGTTTGAAAAGAGAGTAAAGGGAGGAAGGGAGGATGGAGGAAAGGGAGAATGGAAAAGCCCCTTTCGTCCCCTTCCTCCTTCCTCCTTTCCTCCCCAAAAACCACGATACAATTATGCTAAAAAGTTATCTAAAAATCATCTTCCGCAACCTTTGGAAAAATAAGGGGTATTCGGCGATTAATATTGGCGGGTTGGCAATGGGAATGGGTGTGGCCATGCTGATCGGCCTTTGGATTTATGATGAACTTTCATTCAACCGCTATTTTAAAAATTACGACCGGGTAGGGCAGGTGCTGCAAAACCGGGTGGAGCACAGCGAAAAGAAAACGTGGTTTTCGTTGCCTGTACCCTATATAGAAGAGCTGAAAACGCATTATTCCGGCAATTTTAAACGGATTGTCGCTTCCACGCAGACCGGTGAGAACATTCTCACGGCGGGCGACACGAAACTGTCCCGCAATGGCCAGTTTATCGAGGCGGCAGCGCTGGAAATGTTTGGGCTGCGCATGGTACGGGGCTCGTGGTCGGCGCTGGACGACCAGCAGGGCATTATCCTCTCCCGATCGACCGCCCGCGCACTCTTCGGCGATACCGATCCGATGAACAAGCTTGTGAAGGTCGATACCGAAATGAATCTCAAAGTGACGGGCGTTTTTGAAGATTTTCCGCAAAATACGAAGTTCAGCAACGTCCAGTTTATGGCTTCGTGGGACTACTTTTTGGAGAAGAACCGCTACATGCGGGATAAGAAATGGGATAACCATGCGATCTGGATCTTTACCGAGCTGGCCGACAATGCCGATTTTGAAACAGCCAGCCAGGCCATCCGCCTTTCCGAACTGAATGCGATCCGCAAAATGGACGATATGCGGGAGGAAGCCGCCACCCGCCCCGAAATGTGGGTGCACCCGATGAAAGACTGGCATTTGTACTCCGATTTCCGGAATGGCGCAGTGGGCGACGGACCCGTAAAATATGTCTGGATGGTCGGCCTGATCGGCTTTTTTGTCCTTTTGCTGGCCTGTATCAATTTCGTAAACCTGAGCACCGCGCGGTCGGAGAAGCGCGCGCGGGAGGTGGGCGTACGCAAGGCGATCGGCTCCATGCGTATGCAGCTGGTCGGGCAGTTTTTCAGCGAATCATTCCTGGTGGTGCTGCTGTCGTTTGGGGTGGCGCTGGTGGGTTTGGTACTATCGCTGCCGTGGTTCAACAACCTGGCGGCGAAGCAAATGGTCATTCCGTGGGGTAATGCTTGGTTCTGGATTTACAGCGCGGGGTTCGTGCTGCTTACATCGGTGCTGGCGGGGAGCTATCCGGCCATTTACCTTACATCTTTCCAACCCGTGAAGGTGCTCAAAGGCTCCGGAGCGTCGCTGAGGACGAATTTCGGACGATTTGCCTACACACCACGCCAGGTACTAGTGGTATTGCAGTTCACCATTTCGGTCACTCTGATCATCTGTACCAGCATCGTTTACAGGCAGATCAAATTCGCAAAGGAACGTCCCGTCGGTTATTCTCGTGACGGCTTGGTGATGGTACCGATGAAAACCGACGATTTTTATGGAAAAGCCGACATTATCCGCACCGAATTGAAGAATACCGGCATGGTGGAGGAAGTGGCCGAATCACAAAGCCCGATTACCGGTGTGTGGTCTTCCAACGAAGGTTTCAGCTGGAAAGGAATGCCGGAGGGTTTTGTAGAAACATTCGCGACGCTGACGGTCTCACCGGAATATGCGAAAACAGCCGGCTGGCAATTTGTGAGCGGGCGTAATTTTTCGAAAGATTTTGCTTCCGATTCGTCGGGCTTCGTTATCAACGAATCGGCGGCGCGGCTGCTGGGCGTTGCCGATCCGGTAGGAATGACGGTTTCGTGGAAAAGCCAGTGGATGACCGATAATGTCCGCAAATCGTTCACGGTCCTCGGGGTTGTGAAGGATATGGTGATGGAATCGCCGTTCGCGCCCGTGAAACCGACCGTTTTCTTCTTGTTCGGTTCGCCCAACTGGATCAATATCAAACTGAATCCGAATGTAAGTTCTGCCACTGCTTTACCAGCTATTGAAAATGTGTTCAGGAAGCTGGTACCTGCTGCGCCGTTCGAATACAAGTTTGCCGACCAGGAATACGACGCCAAATTCAGGACAGAGGAGCGGATCGGAAAGCTGGCAGGTTTTTTCGCTGCATTGGCCGTCCTGATCAGCTGCCTCGGCCTATTCGGGCTGGCCTCCTTCACTGCTGAGCAGCGTACCAAGGAAATAGGCATCCGCAAAGTGCTGGGAGCATCGGTAACGGCGTTGTGGGGGATGCTTTCCAAAGATTTCGTGTCATTGGTAGCCGTCGCCAGCCTCATAGCCGTGCCGCTGGCCTGGTATGCAATGAGCGAATGGCTCCAAAATTATCAGTACCGCACCGAAATCAGCTGGTGGATATTTGTCCTCGCAGGCGCAGGTGCCCTAGCACTCACGCTCGCGACGGTCAGCTATCAGGCGGTTAAGGCGGCGGTGACGAATCCTGTTACGAGTTTGAAAAGGGAATAAAGGAGAAAGGGAGAATGGAGTAAAGGAGGAAAGGGAAGATGGAGAAAGTATACAATTCCCTTTCCTCCCGTTCCTCCATCCTCCTTCCTCCCAAAAATATAAACTATGATCAGTACCTATTTGAAATTCACATTCCGAAGCCTGGCGAAACATCGCGCTTATGCCGGTATCAACCTCATTGGTCTGGCCGTGGGGATGGCGGGTGCTATTGTGATATTCCAGTTGGTGAAATACCATCTTAGTGTGGACAGGTACCACAGCAATGCCGACAGAACCTATCGGGTGGTGGTGGATTTACATCTCGAAGACGGTTCGGTGGAGCAGGAGCGGGGCTCTGCTTATGTTTTGCATGAAACATTGAAAAAGGAGTTCAGCTACGTCCGGGACGCCGCTTATGTGGCGCATAAGGAGCTGACGATCCGGGTCGATAGCGATGGGGCATCCCGCAAGTTTCTCGAAAAGGATCACCTGGTTTTTACGAATGCGGATTTCTTTAAAATATTCGATTATAAGTGGATCAGCGGTAATGCTTCGGCGATGACAGCGCCTAATCAGGCGGTAGTGACGGAACGTTATGCGCGGAAATATTTCGGTAATGGCAATGCAATGGGGAAGGTGATCCGCGCCAATAACCGCGAAAATATCGTGATCGCCGGCGTGGTGGCCGATTACCCCGAGCAAACCGATTTGAAGCAGGATATTTTCGTTTCGCTGCCTACTTTAAAAAAGATCGTCCCGGAATACGGCTACCAGGATTGGGGCTGGATCGACGGCGGGCGCGAAACCTTTATAACGCTTCGTTCGCCGGAGGACAAGGCCGCATTTGAAGCGCAAATGCACGCATTCGCGAAAAAATATTATGGCCCCGACAGCAAAGTTTTTCATTACCGTTTGCAGGACTTGTCGGATGTGCATTTCAACATTGCCTATGGCGGGAAAATCAAATACAACACGATCCTCGTGTTGGCGACGGTGGGCATATTGCTCATTCTGATCGCTTGTTTTAACTTCATTAACCTTTCGACAGCGCAGGCATTCAAACGTAGCAAAGAAGTGGGTGTGCGAAAAGTGCTGGGCGTTTCGCAGGCGCAGGTCTTCTGGCTTTTTATCCAGGAAACCGCATTGCTCACCTTCGCAGCAGGGACGATTTCCCTGGGACTCGCCTGGCTTTTTGCCCCTATGCTGAGCCAATGGCTGGACCTTAATGTGCGTGTGAATATTTTCCGCGATCCGCTGTTGCTGACTTTTTGTGCGGTATTGTCGCTGTTTGTGATAGTGCTGGCGGGAGTTTATCCGGCATTGGTTATTTCCAGGTTCAACCCGGTGAAAGCCATCAAGGGGTTGCTGAAAGAAAATAACCGCAGCTTTTTTTCGGTCAGAAAAGGGCTGGTTGTGTCACAATTCAGCATTTCATTCGTCCTTATCGCAGTATCGACGCTGATTATTCTGCAAGCGCAATTCCTGAAAAACAAAGACCTGGGAATGAATAAGGACCTGATCCTGCATTTGAACTTACCAGAGACAGAAACCAGCAAACTTGCGGCATTGCGTAATGAGCTTTCGGCATTGCCTGAGGTAACCGGCCTTTCGTTTTTCAGGAGCGCGCCCTCGGTGCAGGTCAGCGGCGGCGGCACAATCAAATTCGAAAACCGCGATTGGGAGAAATTCGTGGCCCGGTCGAGAGCTGCGGACGAGCATTTTGTGAAAACATATGGATTAAAGCTCCTGGCAGGCCGTATTCCGGTGCATTCGGATACGCTCAATGAACTGCTGGTCAACCGGAAACTGGTGCGGGCATTAGGCCTGCAATCCCCGGAAGCTGCATTGAACCGCCGCCTCTACGTGGGTGACGCAGGCAAAACAGGTACGATCGTAGGCGTATTGTCCGATTTCAACAACGGCGACCTCTACACCGGCATTGAACCGACGATCGTTTTTGCCGATCAGTCGCGCTATCGCTGGGCGGGCGTGAAGCTGAGCCGCGTGAATGCATCGACGATCAGCCGGATCGCTTCGGTTTGGCAGAAGCAGTTTCCCGAAAATGTTTTTGAATACAGTTTTTATGATGAGGAGATCGCCAGGTTCTATCAGCGGGAAGAGCTGGCAACGCGCCTGACGACCACATTTGCACTGCTTTCGGTGTGCCTGTCATGCCTCGGACTTTTCGGGTTAGCCATTTTTGCTATCGAGCGGCGGACCAAGGAAATAGGCGTACGGAAAGTGCTTGGCGCCTCCGTGGCGGGCATTACGGTCATGCTATCGATGGATTTTCTGAAACTCGTGCTCGTCGCGATCGTGATCGCAAGTCCGGCCGCCTGGTACTTCATGCACCGCTGGTTGCAGGATTTCGCCTACCGCATCGAGATCCACTGGGGCATATTCGCCTGGGCCGGTTTCCTCGCTGCCGGAATAGCCTTGCTGACGGTGAGTTTTCAGAGTATTAAAGCGGCGTTGGTGAATCCGGTTAAGAGTTTGAAGAGGGAATAAAGGAGGAAAGGGAGGATGGAGGAAAGGGACCACGAATACTTTTTCCATCCTCCCTTCCTCCATCCTCCTTTCCTCCCACAAAATCAAGATACCATTATGCTCAAAAGTTACCTCAAAATCTCCTGGCGTAGCCTGATCAAGGATCGGCAGTTTACGCTGCTCAATTTGCTGGGCCTTTCTACCGGGCTGGCTTGCACGTTGCTGATTTACCTTTGGGTGGCGGACGAGCTGCGCGTGGATAAGCACAATGAGAAAGACGCGCATTTGTACCAGATCATGGTCAACCAGCAACATGAGGATGGTATCAAAACCGGGGAACACACCGCAGGCTTGCTGGCCGATGCATTGAAGGCGGAAATGCCCGAAGTAGAGCTGGCGACGACGGTGGTACCGGCCGAATGGTTTTCGAACAAAGGCGTAGTTTCCGTAGGAGAGACCCAGCTGAAAGCCGGCGGGCAGTTCGTGAGCAAGGATTACTTCGATGTTTTTACCTGTCCCTTCACCCAGGGTGATGCAAGTGCTGTGACAGGCGACAAGAATACGCTGGCACTTTCGGAGGGAATGGCGGAAAGGCTTTTCGGTACCCGACAAAATGTGGTCGGAAAGACAGTCAAATGGGACGAGGGGCAATTCAGCGGGCTTTATCGGGTGGGAGGAGTATTCAAAAGTAACCCGCGCAATGCGAGCAACCAGTTTGACATACTCTTCAATTTCGAGCAGTTCAAGGCGCGGCGGCCGGGGATGGAGAACTGGGGCAACAGCGATCCCAATACATTTGTGATCCTCAAAAGCGGGGCCGACTTGTCGCTTTTCAATGATAAGATCAGGCATTTCCTTAAAGCCAAAAGGAAGGACAACGACTTTCAGCTTTTCGCCATTCGCTATTCGGACAAATACCTGCATGGGCAGTTCGAAAACGGCGTGCAGACGGGCGGACGCATTACGTACGTGAGGCTGTTTTCGGTGATCGCGGTGTTTATTCTGGTGATTGCCTGCATTAATTTCATGAATCTCTCCACAGCCAAAGCTTCCGGCCGTATGAAGGAAGTAGGGATCAAAAAAGTGGTGGGCGCACTGCGCAGCTCGCTGGTAATGCAGCATTTGAGCGAAGCGTTGATGCTCACTTTCGTGTCGTTGTTTGCCGCCGTGGGGATAGTGGCGCTCCTTTTACCTGAATTCAACAACATTACCGGCAAGCAGATCACGCTTTCGCCGGACGCCACGCTGGTTGCTGCCGCATTGGGCATTACCCTCATCACCGGCTTGCTGGCCGGCAGCTATCCCGCATTGTATCTCTCCGGTTTCGATCCTGTTTCTGTTTTGAAAGGAAAACTGCGAAATACCGCCGGGGAATTGCTCATACGGCGCGGACTGGTAGTGTTCCAGTTTGCGGTGTCGGTGATATTCATTGTTTCGGTGATCGTCGTTTACCGGCAAATCCAGTTTATTCAAAACCGGAACCTGGGCTACAACCGCGACCATATTATTCATTTTGAAATACCCCTTGAAATGGACTCCCTGAAACTGAAGGCCGCGGAGGCATTCCTCGGGGAAGTCAAAAACGTGCCCGGGGTAGTGAATGCGTCGAGCTATTATCACAACCTCACGGGCCAGCATGGTGCTATTTCCGGTTTCGAATGGCCGGGCAAGCCTGCCGGAACGGATATCGAGTTTTCGAACCTGGAAGTGGGTTACAATTTCATGGAAACCACGGGTATGACGCTTCGCGAGGGACGGTTTTTCTCTCAAAACCAGAATGCGCGCAATGAAATCATATTCAATGAATCGGCTATTAAAAGCATGGGACTGAAAGACCCCGTCGGCAAGATGGTGAAGTTCTGGGGAATGGAGCGGCAGATCGTGGGTGTGGTGAAGGATTTCAATTTCGAATCGCTGTATGAGCCGGTGAAGCCGTGTTTCTTTCAGATGTACCCGATTATGCCTAATGTGATGGTGAAAATCCAGAGCGGTACCGAGGAGCAGACGATCGCCCGCGTGCGCAAGCTGTTCCAGGATCGTCACAAGGGGTTGGTATTCGACTATCAGTTTCTGGATGAAAATTATAAAGCCCTGTATGCGTCGGAGCGGCGGGTAGGCGTGCTATCCCGTTATTTCGCCGGGCTCGCGATCGTCATTTCATGCCTGGGGCTTTTCGGATTGGCCGCATTTACGGCCCAGCGGCGGCAGAAAGAGATCGGCATCCGCAAAGTGGTGGGCGCTTCGGTAAGCAATGTGGTGATGATGCTTTCGATGGATTTTATCAAACTCCTGCTGATCGCATTGCTCATCGCATTTCCGCTCGTGGGCTGGGTGATGTACAACTGGCTCGACAATTTCGCATTCCGCATCAACCTTGACGCCGGAATTTTCATAGCCGCAGCTGCCGGCCTCGGGTTCGTCACGCTGGCGACGGTGGGTTACCAGGCAGTGAAAGCGGCGTTGGTGAATCCTGTAACTAGTTTGAAAAGGGAATGATGGAGGAAGGGAGGATGGAGGATGGAATTCTAATACTACTCTTTTCTCCTTCCTCCCTTCCTCCATCCTCCTTTCTTCCCCAAAAATAACGATCATGATCAGAAACTATTTAAAAATCGCGTTCCGTAACCTCGTCAAAAGCAAGGGTTACTCGGCTATCAATATCGGCGGGCTGGCTGTGGGAATGGCCGTGGCTATGCTGATTGGTCTTTGGGTTTATGACGAATTTGCATTTAACCGCTATCATGCTAATTACGACCGCATTGCCAAGGTGGTGGAGCGGGGCGTTTTCGAGGGTAAAACTTATGATGGCGGCGAGCATACTTCCTATCCGTTGGGGCAATATCTTCAGGAACATCACAAGGACGATTTCGAGTATGTGATTCAGTCGTCCTGGACCGATGAGCATATATTGGCTTACAAGGATAACAAGTTTACCAAAAATGGCGCCTATATGAGCGCCGGCGCGCCGCATCTGTTCACGCTGCACATGCTGCGCGGCTCGCGCGACGGGCTCAAAGAACGGAATTCGATCATCATTTCCGAGTCGGTGGCGGAGGCGTTGTTTGGCAAGGAAAACCCGATGGACAAGATCGTGAAGCTGGATAACCGGTTCGATATGAAAGTGACCGGGGTGTACGAAGATCTGCCCTATAATACCGAATTCCGCGAATTGACCTTCGTGGCGCCCTGGGATTTGTATGTGGCCTCGCAGGATTGGGTCCGCGAGGCGCGGGATAAGGAGCAATGGAACAACAACTCATGGCAGCTGCTCACACAGATCCGCCCTAACTCGACATTTGAAGGGGTTACCGAAAGAATCAGAAACATTAAAATACAACATACCCCGGAAGCCCGGTTCCTGAAACCGCAGAACTACCTGCTGCCGATGTCGAAATGGCATTTGTACGGTACGTGGGATGATGCGGGGCAAGCCGACGGCCGCATTCGTTACGTTTGGCTTTTTGCAATTATCGGGGCGTTTGTGTTGCTGCTGGCGTCGATCAATTTCATGAACCTCAGCACCGCCCGCTCCGAAAAGCGGGCGAAAGAGGTGGGAATCCGCAAGGCGATCGGCTCGGTAAGAGGGCAACTGATCAACCAGTTTTTCAGCG
>CAMLNK010000019.1 GCA_946481035.1 uncultured Dyadobacter sp.
AGTGTGGGTGGCCAGCGGCGACTACAAGCTGGAAGACGACCATTTCGCAACGCCGTTCGAGCCCGTGAAATGCAATGTGTTCATCACCGAATCCACATTTGGGTTACCTATCTATAAATGGCAGCCGCAGCAGCAGGTCATGTCGGAGATCGACGACTGGTGGGCACAGAACCGCGCCGAGGATAAGGCTAGTGTGTTAATGGGTTATTCGCTGGGTAAAATGCAGCGGATTTTGAAAAATATTCAGTTGCAGGATTCTGTGATTTACGCCCACGGGGCCATTTACACGGTGAATGAGCGTTTGCGTGAGGCGGGTTTCGATCTGCCCGAGCTTACGCTGGTTACGAAAGAAACCGACCGTAAGCTGTTCAAAGGTGCGCTGGTGCTGGCACCGCCTTCCGCAGACGGAACTACGTGGATCAAAAAGTTTGCACCCTATTCCGTCGGGTATTGCTCGGGCTGGATGGCATTACGGGGCGCCAAGAACCGCCGGGCGGTAGACCAGGGCTTTGTGTTGAGCGACCACGTCGACTGGCCGGACCTGAACCGGGCCGTGAAGGAAACCGGCGCCGAAAAAGTGTACGTTACGCATGGTTATACGAGCATTTATGCACGCTGGCTTAATGAAAACGGTATTGAAGCGGCGGAAGTGACCACGATGTACGGCAATGAGGATGAAAACGAAGAGGAGGAGACCGTACAGGATGCAGCCGCCGGGCAGGATGCCTACCAGGAGCATAAGCAAGAACTCGACGGAGCCGTAAATGCGGACAAAGACGATTTTGAGCTATGAAACAATTTGCAGACCTCTTCATGAACCTCGACCGGACGAACAAAACCAATGCGAAGGTCGATTTGCTGAAAAACTACTTTCAGAACGCCCCGGACGACGACAAGCTTTGGGCATTGACATTATTTACAGGCCGCAGACCGTCATTTAAGGTGAATCGCACACAGGTGAAGGAATGGGCGGCCGAGGAAGCGGGCATTCCGATGTGGCTTTTTCAGGAGAGCTACCATAGTGTGGGGGATTTGGGAGAAACCATTTCGCTGCTTTTGCCCCGCACGAGCACCGGCGGATCGGAGAAATCGCTTGCGGAGTGGTTTCATTACCTTGGAATGCTGCCCGCCATGACCGACGAACAGAAGCGCGATCATATTAGCCAGGCCTGGATGCAGCTTTCGCAGCACGAGACATTCGTGTTCAATAAACTGCTCATGGGTAGTTTCCGCATCGGTGTTTCCCAGACTTTGGTGGTGCGTGCATTGGCCGAAGCCACCGAAACCGATTCCAATGTGATCGCCCATCGCGTAATGGGGCAATGGGATCCGTCGGGGACGACATTTGAACAACTGATACTCGATAAGGGGGAGAATGATAATGCATCGCGACCCTACCCGTTTTTTCTCGCCTATCCGATTGAGGGTGACGTTGCAGACCTCGGCGAAGCCAGCGACTGGTTCGCCGAATGGAAATGGGATGGCATCCGTTCGCAGATCATTTACCGGAACAAAGAGCTTTTTATCTGGACCAGGGGCGAAGAGTTATCCACCGAAAAGTTTCCAGAATTGCATTTCCTGAGCGGCGTCCTGCCTAACGGCACCGTGCTCGACGGCGAAATTGTGACTTATGCCGATGGCCGGCCGATGCCATTCAATGTACTGCAAACCCGCATTGGCCGGAAAAATCTTTCAAAAAAAGTATTGGAAGAAGCCCCTGTGGCATTTCTGGCTTATGATGTGCTCGAAGCAAACGGCGTCGATATCCGCGGGCTCACACAGGCGCAGCGTCGCGCACAGCTGGAAGTGATACATGCCAGTGTGCCTGTGCAAAAGTATTTTAACCTGTCGCCGCTGATTGAATTCAGCGATTGGCAGACCTTGCGCGACCTTCACCCGCAGTCGCGCGAGAATATAGCGGAAGGCTTTATGATTAAGAGAAAAGCCGGTATTTACCAGGTGGGCCGTAAAAAAGGCGACTGGTGGAAATGGAAAATCGATCCGCTGAGCGTCGACGCAGTACTCATTTACGCTCAGAAAGGCTCCGGCCGCCGCGCCGAACTGTTCACCGATTATACCTTTGCCGTTTGGGGCGACGACGGCAAGCTCGTACCCTTCGCGAAAGCCTACTCCGGCCTCACCGACGCCGAAATAGGCCAGGTAGACTATTTTATCAAACGTAATATTTTAGAAAAATTCGGTCCCGTCCGGACCGTCAAGCCCGAGCTCGTCTTTGAAATCGGGTTTGAAGGGATCAACGAATCCACGCGGCATAAGTCGGGCATTGCAGTGCGGTTCCCACGGATTTTGCGCTGGCGAAAGGATAAGAAGGCCGAGGAGGCGGATAGTTTGGGAAGCTTGCGGGAGATATTAGGTAATTATAAATAAACTATAAATTATATTATTTTTTAAATTTTAACTATGCAAATTTAATATTTCATGTTAGATTTGCATAGATGATCAGGCGCCGACTTGAAAATAGAATTAAAGAAGCTCTAACAAAGAATGCTTCTATTGCTCTGATGGGCCCCCGTCAGATAGGGAAAACTACAATCGCTCTTAACGTCGTTGATGCTACGCCGGCATTATATTTAGATTTGGAAAGCCGACTGGATCTGGAAAAAGTCAGAGACATCCGAGCATTCTATGAAGCAAACAAAGACCGGCTGATTGTGCTCGATGAGGTTCAGCGGATACCTGAGCTTTTTACCGAATTACGGGGAATTATCGATCAGGAGAGACGAAGGGGAAACAGGTCGGGGCTGTTCCTTTTTCTGGGCTCGGCTTCCATCGATTTGCTTCAACAATCGAGCGAGTCGCTCGCGGGCCGCATTTCCTATTTGGAGCTTTATCCGGTCGATGTTCTGGAATATGCGTCAGAGGACTTTCAACAAGTCAATACCTTGTGGCTTCGCGGCGGCTTTCCGGAAAGTTTACTGGCCGCTTCGGATCGCGACAGTCTGGAATGGCGGCAGGATTTTATCCGAACCTACCTCGAACGCGACATTCCACAGCTCGGTCCACGTATTCCGGCAACAACTTTGGAGCGATTCTGGACAATGCTCGCACATAACCAGGGCAGTGTGCTCAATGCAGCACACCTGGCGAGAAATCTCGACGTTTCCGGTGTGACAATCAGCCGGTATCTGGATTTGATGGTCGATTTGCTCCTCGTAAGGCGATTGCAGCCATGGGCTTCGAATGCCGGTAAAAGATTGGTGAGGAGCCCAAAGATTTATGTGAGAGATAGCGGCATTACCCATGCTTTAATGGGGATAGAAACCTATAATAACCTGCTGGCACATCCCGTAGTTGGGGGGAGCTGGGAAGGTTTTGTAATTGAAAACATCATGAGCGTGGCGCCTGCGCGAATGCAGCCCTATTTTTATCGAAGTGCCGGCGGGGCCGAAGTGGACCTGGTCCTTGAATTCGCCGACGGGAAAAAATGGGCGATAGAAATCAAAAGGAATTCGGCGCCGCATTTATCCAAAGGATTCCACATTGCCTGCGAGGATATTCAGCCGGACAGAAAGTTTGTGATCTATTCAGGAAAGGATACATTTCCTATGGGCGATGGCATTGTGGCTACTTCGCTCGTTAATATTATGCGGGAGGTAATGAATCGCGTCGGATAAGTCCGCACCGATAATAAATGACAGAACTGTGAGGCCGCTCAATGATTAATATCAATGCCAAATAGCCTGATCGGGACATTTGGGAATATGCGCGAGCGCATGAACTCGTAAGATCGAAACGCATCTCCAAGATGCAAGGATGATCATTGCCACCGCCGACGGCCTCGAAGTTTTCCCCTATTAACTTCTTTCGTAGATTGGTACAGTAATTGTTAAATCAGTCCTGTATTTAATCAAACTGGTACCCTTGGCCAAATCCCGCGGACATAGCATTGTTGAGCAATGGTTTAAAGATAAAAAGTGGAAGTGGGCGGCCTTTCAGAAGGAGGCGGCTGCGGCTTATCTGGCGGGGAAAAGTGGTTTGGTGAATGCACCTACGGGTAGCGGGAAGACTTACTCGCTCTGGCTGCCGATCCTGATCAGGCATATTAATTCCCTCCCCAAAAAGCCGCTGAAAACGAAAAAGGGCCTCCAAGTGCTGTGGGTCACGCCGCTTCGGGCGCTTTCGAAAGACCTTTTCCGGAATATGGAAACGGCGGCACTGGAAATGAACCTCACCTGGCGCGTAGGCATACGCACGGGCGACACGGGTACGCGCGAGCGCAACGAGCAGAAGCGGCAAATGCCCGACGCCCTCATTATCACGCCGGAGAGCCTGCACATGCTTTTCACACAAAAAAATGCGTCAGAACTCTTCGAAAACTTGCATACCGTTGTGATCGACGAGTGGCATGAGCTCATGGGCAGCAAACGCGGTACCCAAACTGAGCTCGCACTCGCACGTCTCCGCATGATCAACCCAGGTCTCCAGACCTGGGGTATCTCCGCTACCATCGGCAATCTCGAAGAAGCCAGACAAGTGCTCCTGGGCATGCAGTTCCCGCAGGAAAACGCTGTAACCGTCCGGGCCAATACGGAGAAGAGGATTCTGGTGGAAAGCATTATTCCCGAAAGGGTAGAAACATTGCCCTGGTCGGGGTATATGGGTATCAGGCTGGTGGATAAGGTGGTGGAAGTGGTGAATAAAAGCCGCACGACGCTGCTTTTTACTAATACGAGGTCGGGGACGGAGATTTGGTACCGCACGATCATCGAGAAGTATCCCGAGTTTGCCGGCATTATGGCGCTGCACCACGCGTCGCTCGACCGCGAGATCCGCGATTGGGTGGAGGAGGCATTGCACGACGAGCGGTTGAAGCTTGTAATATGCACAGCCAGCCTCGATTTAGGCGTCGATTTTCGGCCGGTGGACACGGTTATCCAGGTAGGAAGTCCCAAAAGCATTGCGCGGTTTGTGCAGCGGGCGGGCAGGAGCGGCCACCAGCCGGGTGTCGATAGCAAGATCTATTTTTGTCCTACCAATGCATTGGAGCTGATCGAGGCCGTTTCGCTGCGGGAGGGTGTAATCAAAAATATGATCGAGGACCGACCGCCGGTTGCTCACGCATTTGATGTGCTGGCTCAATGGATGATCACGCTCGCGGTAGGTGAGGGGTTTGATGAAGCGCAGCTTTTTGAGGAAGTCCGGAATGCGTATGGCTACCAATACCTCAACCGGGAAGAATGGGAGTGGCTTTTGGGATACATTACCACCGGCAGTTCGTCGCTTACGGTTTATGACGAATACAAGAAAGTAGAGCGAGTGAATGGTCGCTATGTGGTAACCAGCCGCCGCATTGCCCTGAGGCATGTGCTGAGTATGGGTACGATCGTTTCCGAAGTTTCGCTGAAAGTGAAGTTGCAGAGCGGTAAATACCTGGGGGCCGTCGAGGAATCATTTGTGACCTGGATGAAAGCAGGCGACGTTTTCTTCTTCGCGGGCATGAGCGTGGAATTTGTACGAATCCATGAAATGACCGTGACCGTGAAAAAGGCCGAGGGAAAAAAAGGTTACCTCGTTCGCTGGGCGGGTGGGCGGATGCCGCTGTCGTCCCAACTTTCCGCATTCATCCGCGAGCGCCTTGCCGACGCGATCGAAAACCCGCATAAGGAAGTGGAGCTGGCCAAAATGCAGCCGCTGCTCGAATTGCAGGAAAAGCGCTCGGTCATTCCCAAAACCAACGAGTTGCTGATCGAGCAATGCGAAACCCGCGAGGGATATCATATATTTATATTTCCGTTCGAAGGGCGACTGGTGCACGAGGGAATGTCGATTTTGCTCGCATACCGCATTAGCCAGCTGCGGCCGATCACGTTTTCGGTGGCGATGAACGATTACGGTTTTGAGTTGTTAAGTGATCAGTACGTCGATCTGGCCGAAATCCTGGGTGAAATGGATCTTTTTTCGACCCAACACCTCGTCGACGACATTTACCAGAGCGTAAACGCGACCGAAATGGCGAAGCGGAAGTTCAGGGAAATTGCCGCCATCGCCGGGCTGATGTTCCAGGGGTATCCGGGTAAATATGTCAAAACGAGGCAGTTGCAGGCGTCCAGTTCGTTGCTTTTCAATGTGATGAGCAAGTATGAGGACAATAATCTGCTGATTAAGCAGGCATACCAAGAAGTACTGACCTACCAGCTCGAAGAGGTGCGTATGCGCGAGGCGCTCGCGCGGATCGAACATCAGAAAATAGTCATACAACACACCGACAGACCGACGCCATTCTCATTTCCGATTATGGTAGACAGGCTTCGGGAACAATTAACTTCGGAAAAGCTGGACGACAGGATCCAGCGAATGATCAAACAGTACGGTAATGCAGATTGAGATCAGAGGCAACCACTTTATATTATTGACGCAGCGGGCGATTTTTTGGGAAGAAACGCAAACATTACTGATCGGAGACCTGCATTTAGGGAAAGTAACGCATTTCAGAAAGGAAGGCATCGCCATCCCGAACAACGCCGCCGCCAATAATTTCCAGCGGCTCAATGAGCTCGTCCGGCAAACCGGCGCTACCCGCATCATTTTCCTTGGCGATCTTTTCCATAATGAATACAATTCAGAATGGGAAACCTTCCGCGAATGGCGCGCCGAGCACCATTACATCGAAATGATCATCGTGATGGGCAACCACGACATTCTGCCCGTCAGCCTCCTTCTCGAATGCGACTTGCAGGTGTATGTGAATGATTACGAGGAAGATATATTCATTTTTACACACCACCCAAAAATAGAATTCGACGCATCCAGATTCGTTTTTGCGGGCCACGTCCACCCCGTTTTCACCTCCTACGGCCGAGGCCGCCAAAGCGTACGGCTCCCTTGCTTTGTGATCGACAAGTACCAGGCCATCCTGCCCAGCTTCGGCGTGTTCACCGGCGGCTACCAAATGGGGCTCATTGATGACCGGAAGATTTACATTACGACAGAAACGCGGGTTTTTTCTGTTTGTTAGATATTGATTTACCATCGTCCCGTTCGTTTCCATCACCGATAATTTTCCCCCAGCTGCGAAATCAGGTTTATAACCCGATTTTGGTTAACGATATGCATGCGCATTTCAAGGCTCATATTTTCCATGTTTTCAATGCACAACAGACTTTCGGTCATGAAGGTCAAGGAGTTGATTATTTCGCTGGCGCTGTCGGTTTGGAAGAATGCTTTGATGATTTCGTGTTCAGTTTGCAGAGAGTCATCAGGGTTCTTAGTTGGTAGTGTGCTCATGATTTTAGAAAAGATTTACTATTTGTAGGATTTTCCTACAAAATTTGAATAAAAAATTATCTAGGGAAAAACAAGACCTCTGTTCGAACCTCTACCTTCCCGAACTCTTCCAGAATGCTTTTCATTCGTTTCTCAGAAATTCCTTGATTATGAGTAAAGTCTCTCCAAGCAGTTGTAAGCTTTCCCTTTTTTACCTCCGGTGGTAGACTTGGATAAACTTCAACTAGCCACCACCTGAATGCCTCCGAGACGGACGCAAATTTTTTCATAAACAAATATAAATACTTTGTAGGAAAATCCTACAAGATTGCTAAGGTTCTAAACCGTTTTAGTCTTTGAAATGAATCGATACAAATATCTGTTTGATACTTCCGTTTTGATCAACTCCTTTAACCTTTATTTCCGGCTTTTTGCCATGTAGGAACACTAGATTATGAATTTTCTTCACATAGCCGACCTTCGTGCCATCCTTATAAATGGCTATTGCATGTGCATCAAATTCGTTATTCGGTTCACTTTGGAAAGTCAGTATGTCATCCTTCTGAACCGTTCCGCGAGGTAGCTGCAAATGAGAAATACCCGCAAGATCACTTACAAAGCGTAAGCCCTTTTGAGGGTAATAAACCGCAAGGAACTCGAAGTTGTCGGTCGGGGATTTTCCTTGTGTAAGTGCGAGTAAGTCAAAGGTGTCTGAGGTTTCCAATGCTTCCCAAAAAGACAGGAATTCGTTTCGGTCTGGGCGGTCTTTGGAGATAAACCTCTGCATTAGCAGCTGCTCAACCTGGTCAGGAGATAATTTAGGGGCGTTCTTGAAGCCAAAGAAATGGTCTAGTCCTCGTTTCTGAGCACTCTCAAACCCCTCATCGCAATATTCAAAAGTTACCCCTTCAGATTTATTTCGCTTGATTTTGGCGATAATAAATCTCCGTGATCCCTGTGCCTCCTTCCAGGCGATAAATATTTTTCTAACTAGCACTCAGACAGTGTTTTAGGCGATCTGATCGGGCGATCAGTAGCGCTTGGATTAATGATTTTCTTGACAAACTTAAGTACGTTTCCTTTACGTTCCCAACAACGGAGTTATCAATCTCGTTTACAATTCTTCTCAAAGTCTCTGTTGTCAAGTTCGCAAACATCGATTTCGCCGCATCCTGGACTATGTCGCGCTCAATGTCCAAAATGTTGCGAACAAGTTCAAAACAATTGATCTTCTTCTCGTTCCAACGTATTTCGTGCTTGCTTCGATCCAA
This sequence comes from uncultured Dyadobacter sp., assembly GCA_946481035.1. Next base: position 8,496 of record CAMLNK010000019.1, read on the forward strand.
ATAAGACCCGATTTGTTTTTGATCGGCTAGAAGCTCTTCGACTCGGGCTTCCGATAACTCCCTAGCAAGGCAGGACCCGGAGTCATATATAGGAGAAAAGCTGACTTTTCGGATAAATTTAGCTTCGGTCCTCTCATCCATATCGTTCTCAATCGCCTTTTTCATGAATGAAGGCAAAATTAGGTCCCATTTCTTTCGAGGCGCTGGTGTGGGAACCTTTCGTATTCCTGGTTCCCTGTATAATGTTACCAGGAATGCCCAGTTTTCGGTGTGCCTGTCAGTGTTGCCGATCAAAGCGTCGAAAAGAATCATTTTGATAAAATCCTCCTTCATACCCCTGAACTCCTCAGTCTGGTCACAAAGCGTCATAATTTGTTGAAATGAGTGGACTGGTTTATGCGACACCTCAAATCCCGGAAGGTAATCCCTCAGTATGTCTATTCCATGGTATAACTGGAAAAAGGCACTTGGCACCATGGATTTTGACAAGCAACCGAGTGTGCCCTGATAGATAGCGACATCATATTGCAGTGTGTTAAGACCCGCGGCCCGGCCTATCTCACTTGCAATAACCTCCGACCAAAATTCAGGCGGATATTTGGCGGAGGATTGTTTGAAGAAATATTCATCAACGCCTTGTGGGTCGGAGAATATCTTTTGAGGTCTGGAGCCTTTTTGAGGCGAACTCCACTCATTGTTTGTCCAAGTGGAAATGTCGATAAATCTAGGCAAAATCGATGTAGTGTTAGGAAGAGGGACAAGACTTTTAGCAAAAATATCAGAAAAACTTCGACTGAAATAAGCGCTAAAGCTCCCTTTTACCTGAGTGCAATTACCAGTGATCAGGCGGAAAATTTGTAATAGTCGAAACATTTGGAGGCTTCATCCCGCCACCACCTGTTTCACCGCCGAGCGGACTTTTAAATGCCTGCCGATCACCCGGATCAGTTCCTCGGCCTTAAACGGTTTCGTGACAAACCCACTAAAATTGCAAGCCACTATTTCGGGCGTTTGTTCAGCAAAAGTATCAGCGGTGAGCGCGATCACGGGCACATTCCGGTGCCTTGGGTAGGTGCTTCGTATCTTTTTCATGGCGGTTACCCCATCCATGACAGGCATTTGAATATCCATTAAAATCAGGTCGAAGTCGCTGGTTTCGAGGGCGTTCAGTACTTCCTTTCCGTTGTTGCAGATCACAAACTCCGCTTCCCATTTGTTGAGCAAATGTTTGAGCAGGATCTGGTTGGCGAGAATGTCTTCGGCCGCCAGAATGCGATAGCCTTTGAGGGATAACGTTGGGGCTGCGTCGGTCTTCTCTTCTTCATAGGAAGTGCTTCCCTTGCCAAAATTGAGTATCACGGTGAAGGTGCTGCCCTCGCCGAGCTTGCTGTTTGCGGAAATAGAGCCGTTCATGAGCTCGGTAATCTTCCGGGTAATGCTCAAACCGAGCCCGGTACCGCCAAAATTGCGCACGGCATTGTTGTTGTGGGCTTGTGAAAAACTGTCGAAAATGACGCTCAGTTTGTCTTCCGAAATGCCTATCCCTGAATCGGATACGGTTATTTTGAGGTCGATGTTGTCGCCGTGGTCTTGGTCGGGAAGCACGGCCACTTTTACAAAACCGCCTTCTTCAGTGAATTTGATGGCGTTGCCGATCAGGTTCACCATGATCTGGTTGAGCCGGTAAGGGTCGCCCATCACGATTTGCGGAACCTCGCGGCCGCATTGGAAAGTGAAGTCGATCGACTTTTCCAGAGCCCGGATTTCAAAAGTTTTCATCAGATAGCCCAGCTTCTCACGCAGGTCGAATTCGAAATTTTCCAGCCCGAATTTTCCGGCTTCAATTTTCGAAAAGTCGAGAATGTCATTCAGGATAACCAGCAGATTATCAGCTGAGTATTTGATCGTATTCAAATGCTGCTGTTCTTCGCCGGTAAAGCCACTCGACAGCAGCAAGTCCGTAAACCCTATGATCGCATTCATCGGCGTGCGGATCTCGTGGCTCATCGTCGAGAGGAAATCCGACTTGATGCGCGTCGCTTCTTCGGCGTCTTTTTTGGCCTGGATCAGCTCCCGCTCGGCTATTTTGCGTGCAGTAATGTCAATGGCCGTACCCAGTACTTCCTGCACGCGCCCTCTCGCATTCCTTTTAAACGGCACTTCACGCGTGATGATCCATATTTCGGAGCCGTCCCGGTGTTTCAGCCTGAATTCTTTCTCGACTACCTCGGCGTCCTTTACCCGGTACCGCATATGATTGTAATGTTCCCGGAAAGTGCGCTGGTCCTGCTCATTAATGATCCGGGCAAGGCCTTTGCGCGTGTCGGTTTCCACTTCGCATTCCGAGTAGCCCAATATCTTCCATATCTGTTTGTTATGGAAAATATTGGTCCATTTCTCGATATCGATTACATAGATGATATTAGGGGAAAGTAATGCTACTTTATTGATAAATTCCTCTTTTTCAGCCAGTTCATGCTCGGCGACTTCGCGGCCTTTCTCCATTTCGAGCATCTGGCTCATCGTATGGAAAGCCTTCGTGAGTTTTTCCGCAGTAACCTCCGATTTTGGGAAATAGTCCAGCGCACCGGCTTTCATCATTTCCACGGCAATGCGTTCGTCGCCATGAGAAGTCAGCACGATCACAGGGAGGTGCGGCGCGCGCTTTTTTACGGCTTTAAGCAATTCCAGTCCGTTCGTTTTAGGTAGTTGATAATCGAGGAAAATACAGCCGGGCGTCCAGATATTGAGCATTTGAAGGGCCTCTTCGGCATATTTGCATACTCTGATCTCCCCTATTTCCACCTGAGCCCTGCTGATCGCACGGCTCAGTTTCATAGCGTCGATATCGTCGTCTTCAACAAGCAGGATGGAAAGAGCGGGCATAACAGGGGGCTTAGGATGGAGGATGGTTGCTATTGAGGATATTCGCAAAGCGTCCAATAGCTGTTCAGGGTGGATACTGCTGCAATAAACCGGTCCATGGACAGCGGTTTGAGGATATATCCGGCTACATTCAGGTTAAACGCATCGATCTTGTCGCTGTCTTCGTTGGAAGTGGTCATCACGAAAACCGACAGTGAACTGAGCGACGGATCCTGCCTGATCTCTTTAAGGAATTCGATACCGCCCATTTTGGGCATATTCAGGTCCAGCAATATGATTTTAGGCTTAGGAAATTCCGAAGTTTCGGAACGCAACAGCGCCAATGCCTCTATGCCGTTGGATGCGACAACGAGTTGGTTGGAAATGTTGTTCTTCTTGAATGCCCGTTTGACATTCATCACATCAACTTCGTCATCTTCTACGAGGAGTATGGTCATCGGGACAGGGTTGGAAAAGGACATTTTGTAAAATTTGAATAGTAGTTAAAATGGGTTATTTGACATGTTCAATGTCTTTTGCTTCGTTTTTCGGCCAGGTAAAAAGGAATGTGGTTCCTTCGCCCATGACCGTTTCAATCCGGATCTTGCTGTGTTTTTCATCGAGAATTTTCTTCACAATCGCCAGGCCTACGCCGGTGCTTTCCACTTCGTCGCGGGCTTGCAATGTTTGGAAAATCACGAATATCCGCTCGTGGAACTCTGGGCTGATGCCGGGGCCATTGTCGCCTACATAAAATTCGAACTGATTGCCCAGGTCTTTCCAGCCGACAGTGATATTAATCTCCGGCTTGTCGTTGTACTTGATGCCGTTTGAAATCAGGTTTTGCAGGATTTGGGTCAATGCGATTCGCTCCGCCTCGATCTCCGTATCAGCATCCCCCTCAATGTGGAATGCAAGTGGTTTTTTAGTACTGAACGATTCGCAGAGTTCATCCACGAGGCTGTTAATCAGGAACTTTTCCTTTACGGTTTTGATCCGCCCGGCGCGCGAATAGGACAAAATACCGTTGATCAGGTTCTCCATCCGGTGCACCCGCCCGCGCAGGAGCCTGAACTGGTCCTTGGTTTCGCCTTCGAGCATGTGGGCGATATCCTCTTCGATCCATTCCGAAAGATTATTGATCGCCCGCAGCGGCGCTTTGAGATCATGGCTTACGACATAGGCAAACTGGTCGAGCTCTGCATTAATGCGTTCCAGATCGCGGGTATAAGATTTCAACTTCGTTTCGGCGGTCACGCGGGCGGTAACGTCCGAGAGCGTGCCTGTGTAGCCAATGTGCCGGCCGTCGGTATGATAGGGACTCAACGAAACGCCGAGCCATTTTTCCAGCCCGTCGGCAGTGAATATACGCACGGTTTCTTCCCTGGTCTGGGTTTCATTTTTTAGTATTTCAACCAATTTTTCGCGGGATTCGAGCGGGGCCAGGAAGCCGGCAAAGCTCTGGCCCAGGCTGGCGGCTACCGCATACCCCGTAATGCTCTCCCAGGCCCGGTTGAGATAGGTAAGGTTGCCGTCGCAATCAAGCTGTACCAGCACTTCCGAAATGCTGCCTACCACTTCTTCGAGCCGTTTGCTGGTGAGGGCGGCTTCTTCCGTTTTTTCCTGCGCAATGCGGCTCAGCTCGCGGTTGGCTTTGAAAAGCTCGCCGGAGCTTTGTTCCAATATCAGTTCCATCCGCGTCAGGTCGTCCTGATATTCGGTATAGGCTTGATTGACAGCCAATAAAAAATCCTGAATATCCGGATGCTCGGCAAGTTCAGGGGGGAGCGACTTCCTGATCTGCCGTTTCAGGAGCCGGTGATAAGTGGTTTCGGTCAGTTCAAGGGTTTGCATCGGTTACTCGCGGAAAGTGGTAATGGTCATGGTTTGGTTATGCAACTCGCACAACGAATCGCGGTTGAATGGCGCGAGCTCCCCGTAGGAGTAGAAGCCGGTCATAATAGGGCCGTCCAGCACTTCTGAAACGGATTCCACCTCTTCTTCCACCATCTGCTTCAATACCAGCTTACGTCCGACGCAGCTTACCAAAATAGCAAATTCAGCATTGTTATCGATGCCGCGTGCGGCTTCCATGGCTGCCTCTTCGGCCCCGTTGATCAACCGGTCGTTATTGGCTTTCATTAGCCTCACAAACGAGCCTTCGGGAATATCACCCGCGAAGGTCAGGCTCTTTTCAGCCTCGTTGATACCCAGGATCGTAC